>JBKBXH010000091.1:0-4273 GCA_046313655.1 Thermomonas sp.
GAACGAGAAGTCCACCTCGAGGAATTCCTCGTAGTCGCGGCGCTGCTTGTCCGACATGATGTCGTAGATCAGCGCGTGCACCTGCTTGTGGTCCAGCGCGGGGATGTTGATCCGGCGCACGTCGCCGTCCACGCGGATCATCGGCGGCAGCCCTGCGGAAAGATGCAGGTCCGAGGCCTTGTTCTTGACCGAAAATGCCAGAAGTTCGGCGATATCCATGCGTAGCTCCCCAACGCGTCCTGATCGGTAGTCGCCGCCGTGCGGCCCAGCGCACGGTAGCATCGGTGGCACCCCGCAGGCAGTATGAGCACCATCCGCGCCCGCATTCAACCTCCGTGAGCACTTCCGCCGCCGTCCCGCCCCTGCTGGCGATCCTGTCTGCGATCGCCAACGCGAAACCTCGCCCCGGCAGGCCAGCCGCCCGCCTGCTGGCGGTGTCCAAGACCCGCGGCGCCGAGGCAGTGGCCGCATTGGCGGCGCAGGGCCAGCGCGCGTTCGGCGAAAACTACGTGCAGGAGGCCCTGCCCAAGATCGCCGCCCTGCGCGGGCAAGGGCTGGAATGGCACCTGATCGGCCACCTGCAGTCGAACAAGGCGCGCGAGGCCGCGCAGTCGTTCGACTGGGTGCAGACCGTGGACCGCCCGAAGCTGGTCGAGGCGCTGGCCCGCCACCGCCCGCCCGAGGCCGGCCCGCTGAACGTGCTGGTGCAGGTGAACATCGACGACGAGGCCAGCAAGTCCGGCTGCCGCCCGCAGGACGTGCCTGCGCTGGCGGAGGCGATCGCCGCCCAGCCCGCGCTGCGGCTGCGCGGGCTGATGGCGATCCCCGCCCCGGACCCGGACATGGCGCGCCGGCGCGCCGCGTTCCGCGCGATGTCCAGCCTGTTCGACGCCCTCGCCGCGCGCCACCCCGGGGTGGATACCCTGTCGATGGGCATGAGCGAGGACTATCTCGACGCGATCGCGGAAGGTGCGACCATGGTGCGCATCGGCAGCGCCCTGTTCGGGCCACGCCCGCCCAAGCTCCAGGAACCGCCACAGGAACCACCGGCATGACCCACGACATCGCCTTCATCGGCGGCGGCAACATGGCACGCAGCCTCATCGGCGGACTGGTCGCGCGCGGACACGCCCCGGCCGCGATCCGCGTGGCTGAACCGGTGGCGGCGCTGCGCGAGGCGCTGCAGGCGGATTTCGGCGTGACGGTCTGCGAGCACGGCGCGCAGGCGGTGGCCGGCGCCGGCACCTGGGTGCTGGCGGTCAAGCCGCAGGTGATGCGCGCGGTCTGCGAGTCGCTGGCGCCGCAGACGCAGGCGCAGCGGCCGCTGGTGGTGTCGATCGCGGCCGGCATCACCGCGGCCCAGGTCGAACGCTGGCTGGGCGGCCACCCGGCGGTGGTGCGCGCGATGCCGAACACCCCCGCCCTGCTCGGCGCCGGGGTCACCGGGCTGCATGCCGGCCCCGCGGTGGATGCCGCCGGTCGCGACTTCGCGCAGGCCCTGCTGTCCGCGGCCGGCACCACGGTGTGGATCGACAGCGAGGCGCAGATGGACGCGGTCACCGCCGTCTCCGGCAGCGGTCCGGCCTACGTCTTCCTGCTGGCCGAGGCGATGATCGACGCCGCCCAGCGCGAAGGTCTGCCGCCCGAGGCCGCGCGCGCCCTGGTGCTGCAGACCGTGCTGGGCGCCGCGCGCATGCTGGTCGAATCGGATGCGGAGGCCGCCGAACTGCGCCGCCGCGTCACCTCGCCCGGCGGCACCACCCAGGCCGCGATCGAGACCTTCGAAGCCGGCGGCCTGCGCGCGCTGGTCGCCGCCGCCATCCATGCCGCGCGGGTGCGCGGTGCCGAGCTGTCCGCCGCCAACGACTGACCCCCGCCTACCGGGAGCGCCGCCATGCCCCAGCCGCTTCGCCTGCTATTCCCTGCATCGCCGGCACCGGCCAGCATACCGGCCAGCGCACTGCCGCTGCTGGCCGCGCTGCTGCTGGCCGGCTGCGGCGGAACCTCGGCGCCGCAACCGGCCGGCGCGCAGCTCGCCGCCAGCGCCAGCCATGCCACCGCCACGGCCACCGCGGGCGACGCGGTGCTGCAGGCCACCGCGCTCGACATCGCCCAGCTCGATCCCGCCATGGCCGCGCGCTACGGGCTGGATGCGCGCCAGCAAGGGGCGCTGCTGCTGGTGACCCTACGCGACGCCAACGGCGATGCGCTGGCGCCCGACGACCTGGTCCTGACCGCCACCGCCAGCGTGCTGCCGGACCCGCCGCGGGCGCTGGCGCTGCACCCGATCCGGGTGGACGGCCTGACCGACTACATCGGCGTGTTCGCCGCGCGCCCGCCGGCCAACGTGCGTTTCCACCTCACCGCCACCCGCCACGGCGCCCGCGCCGAATTCGACGCCAGCGCCGACCTCTATCCGCGCTGAAGGCCCGCGCCGCGCCGGCCGGCCGGCAGGTGCGCCCAGGCCTGCACGATCCGCGCGATATCGGCCACGCCGTCGGTCAGGGCCGCCGGCCCCGGCTGCAGGATGCGCGGCGACTTGATCTCGAACAGCTGCCCGTCGCGCACCGCCGGGATCGCCTCCCAGCCGGGGCGCGCCGCCACCAGTTCCGGGCGGAAGCGCTTGCCGCACCAACTGCCGAGGATGATGTCCGGCGCGCGGCGGATCACTTCATCGGCGTCCTCGAGGATGCGCGCCTTCGCCAGCGGCTCGCGCGCCCGCTCCGGGAAGAGGTCGTCACCGCCGGCGATCCGCACCAGCTCGGCCACCCACTGGATGCCGGTGATCGGCGGCTCGTCCCATTCCTCGAAATAGACCTTCGGTCGCCGCGGCAACATTGCTGCTTCGCGCTCGATGGCCTCCAGCCCGCGGCGCAGGCCATCAACATACGCATTCGCCTTGTCGCTGGCACCGACCAGCGCGCCGAGCCGGCGCACATAGTCGAGGATGCCGTCCACGCTGCGGTGGTTGCTGATCCACACCTCGACCCCGGCGCGGATCAGCGCCTGCGCGATGTCGGCCTGGATGTCGGAGAAACCGACCACGAAATCCGGCCGGAGTTCGAGGATGCGTGCGATCCGCGCGCTGGTGAAGGCGCTGACCTTCGGTTTCTCCTTGCGCGCGATGGCAGGCCGCACGGTGAAGCCGCTGATGCCGACGATGCGATCCTGCTCGCCCAGCGCGTACAGGACCTCGGTGGGCTCCTCGGTCAGGCAGACGATCCGGCGCGGCCCGCTCACGGCGGCGGCGCCCACACCAGGCACTCGTCCACGAAGATCGCCGGCACTTCCCACGGATGGTGCGGGCGGATGCCAGCCTCGATCACCCGCGCCAGCCGCTCGGGCTCGCGCGGCAGGACGAACACCAGGCGCACGCTGGCCACCTTCGCCAGTTCGCCAATGCGGCCATATGCCGGATTGGCGCCCGGCAGCGGACGAAACTGCTCCTCGCCGGCGGCGTCGATCCACATCACGCGGTCGTAGTGGCCGCCCTGCAGCGGCTCCACCGCGCAGATCCCGTCCTGCAGCGCCCGCAGGTGCGCGGGCGGCACCTGCACGCTGACGCGGTACGCCGGCTGCAGGCTCACGGGTACAGCATCCGCTGCGACCAGCGGCCGTCCGCGTCGCGTTCGTGCAGGTGGCGCTCGTGCAGGCGGTACTGCGCGCCGTACCAGAACTCCACCGCGTGCGGCACCACCCGGAAGCCGGTCCAGCGCGGCGGACGCGGCACCTCGCGCCCTGCGAACTCGGCCTCGAACTGCGCCAGGCGCGCCTCGAACGTGGCGCGCGCGTCCAGCGTCTCGGACTGCCTGGAGGCCCACGCCCCCAACTGGCTGCCGCGCGGGCGGCTGGCGAAATAGGCATCGGCCTCGTCGTCGGACACGAGCTCCACCGCGCCCTCGATCCGCACCTGCACGCCATCGCGCACGCGCGGCCAGTGGAACAGCAGCGCCGCGCGCGGATTGGCCTGCAGCTCGCGGCCCTTGCGCCCGTCGAGGTGGCTGTAGAAGACGAAGCCGCGGGCGTCGTGCGCCTTCAGCAGCACGGTGCGCGCCGAGGGCGCGCCGTCAGGCGTGGCGGTGGCCAGGGTCATCGCGGTGGGGTCGGGCTCCCCGGCCGCCGCGGCCTCGGCGAACAGGGCATCGAAGGTGTGCAGGATGGTATCGGGCAGCGTGCTCATGCCCCATTGTCGCGCGCGCCGGGCGCCGCGGGACGGGGGCCAGCCCGGCCGCCCCCCGGCAGCCACCCCGCCCCCAACAGACGATGACCGATA
>JBKBXH010000091.1:4283-5719 GCA_046313655.1 Thermomonas sp.
CCCGCCCCCTGGGGCGCGCGCGCCGCCCGCGCTCGCCCGGCCCCCCGCCCCCCCGCCCCGGTTCAGCCTCCCTGCCCCATCTCGACGTTCCCGATTCGGGTCGCCAGATCGGAGTCCATCCTCTTCGCGTCGCCCCCGGCCCGGTTGCGGCGAGCCGGGAAGGCGAGACTCACTTGCGGCGGATGTCCTGCAAGGCCTCATTCATCTTGAACATCACGATCATGATTTCGCAGTAGATCCGTGCGACCAGCGCCACCGCGACAACCAGGATCGGCGCAACCACGATCATCCCGAACCCGGCGAACCCCGAGAATTTCATTACTGTGAAGCCCTTGGAGAGCATCACCAGCCCGGCAATCACGGCGCCGGCGAGCAGCAACCAATAGATGAAAGTGATGATCTTGGGAGTGATCATCGAATCGAAATACAGGTAATCGCGCATGTCTTTCCTCTCCTTTGCGTCTGAAAACGAGGCCTTGCGGCCGCTGATTACTGCTTGCGCTTGAACTGCATCAAGCCCATCGGCCCGCCGACCAGGGTGTCATCATCGGTTCGAGTCAATACCAGGACGGCACCGGGCTGGTCGGGATTGCGCAGCCGCACCTTGTTTCCGTCGATCTCGTAATCCAGCTGCACCTCGGCACCGACCAGCTCGGACACCTGAGTGACCTTGCCGTTGCCGTGGAAATCCAGGCTGAAGGCGGGACCTTCGTAAATGCCCTTCATTCCGTCGCTGCAGGCGGACAAGGCCAGCAGCGAGGCCAGTGCAAGCATCCGCGTGATCTTTTTCATGCTGGCCTCCTATTGGCCGAAGACGCGTTCGCCCAGGACAGTTCCCTGCTGGCCGTAGCGATCGCTGGTGATGGTGTAGCGCTGCAACTGCAGGGAAATCTCCTGTGCGTCCCCGCGCTGGCTGGCACCGGTGATGCGGAACAGGCTGTCCAGAACGACGTTCCGGAGGCTGCCGTTCCTGCGCAGCACGTCCTGGGCCGGCGCGGCATCCAGCGGCCAGAAGTTGAGTTCGCCCATGTTGTCCACACCGAGGCGAACATCCCCGAACGTGAAATAAGACCCCGGGGTGAACGCGTCGAAGTAGTAGCCACCCCTGGTGGCGTCGTATTCGCTGAACCGGGCGTTGACATTGAAGCGCACCGCCCCGACCCCGGACGTCCCATCCCACACCGCCTGCAGGCGCTCCTGCTCCTGTTGCAGTGCCGCCGGCCGCTGGAATTCATCCACATAGCGCTTATCCACCGCCTCCTTCGCCCAATCCGCGAGCGGCGGTGTCTTTCCCGCGATGCGGTAGGCCAGCATCTTCACCTGAAGGTTGTCAGGCTGGTTCAGGACCCGCGACCCGAAATCGACGGCGGCGGCCGACGCCGTCCCGGATGGCGCGGCAGCCGGCGTCGCCACGGCCACGGGCGCGCTCCCCGCTT
>JBKBXH010000092.1:0-3011 GCA_046313655.1 Thermomonas sp.
CGCGGCGCATCCGCGCGATCTCGGCGCGGGTTTCCAGGCGCGGGCCCTGGGTCGCGCCGTAGCAGCCGCCATCTACCACCGCCACCCCGGCGCGCGCCGCCGCCGCCAGTACCTGCCGCCGCAGCGCGGGGGTGTAGGGATCGCCGAAATCCACGTGCAGCACCTCGCTGCCCGGCTCCTCGCAGAACGTGGAGATGCGGCCCCAGGTGTAGTCGATGAGTTGGTCCGGGCACGCCAGCACGCGCGGGCCGTAGCCTTCGGTGATGCCGCCGACGGTATTCAGGGCCAGTACCCGTTGCGCGCCCAGCGCCTTCAGCGCGGCGAGGTTGGCGCGGTAGTTGATGCGGTGCGGCGGCAGCGAGTGGCCTTCGCCGTGGCGGGCCAGGAAGGCCACCCGCCGGCCCGCATACAGCCCCACGCGCACCGGGCCCGACGGCGCGCCGTAAGGCGTCACCGGCTGGTGGGTTTCGACGCCGGCCAGTTCGCCCAGCGCGTACACACCAGTACCGCCGATCACCGCGAGTTCGATGGTCATTGCACTTGCTCCTCCCGTTCACCTCACATGCGCGACGTGCGTGCGCCAGCGGGGCTTTGACGGACTTTCGGCGACAGGGATGTCGCCGAAAAGCCTACATGGACGTATTCACGGCGTGTCCGGCAAAGTCCTGCCGGCGCACGCATGACGCATCAGTCCCCCAGCGCATAGATCGCCGGCAGGTTGCGCCCCTGCTCGTGGAAGTCCATGCCGTAGCCGAACACGTAGGCATCGGGCACCCGGACGCCCACGTGGTCGGCGGCGATGCCTTCCACGCAGCGGTCGTGCACCTTCTCGGCCAAGACCGCCACCCGCACCTCGACCGCGCCCTGGTCCTCGCACCACTGCTTGACCGCCAGCAGGGTGTGGCCCTCGTCGAGGATGTCGTCGGCCAGCAGCACCTTGCGCCCCTGCAGCGGGGTCGCCGGACGGTGCAGCCAGGCCAGGCCCGAGCCGCTGGTCTGGCCGCGATAGCGGGTCGCGTGCAGATAATCGAACTCGAGGTCGAGGCCGTGCTCGCCGAGCGCGAACGCCAGCTGCGCCGCGAACGGCAGCCCGCCGTTCATCACCGTGAGGTACAGCGGCACCTCGCCGTCGGCGTAGGCGGCGCGGATCTCGCCGGCCATGCGCACGATCTCGGCTTCCAGCGTCGCGCGATCAAATAGCCGATGGGCGGAGGCCAGCGCCTCGGCCAGGGTTGGAACCGTCATGCCACGTCTCCCGAATGCACCGCGCCCGACAGGGCGCCCGTCTCCAATGCCGGCGCCTGCAGCGCGTGCAGGCGCGCCTGCGCCTCGCCGCGACGTGCCTGCGCCAGCAAGCCATCCCAGCCCAGCGCGCCGCGCCCGAGCAGCGCGGTTAGTGCCAGCGTGTTCCCGCGCCTCCCCTCCAGTGCGGCCAGCGCCACCTCGGCCTGCTGCGGCTGGCAGACCAGCGCCACGTCGCAGCCGGCGTCCAGATGGGCGTGGATGCGCGCCGGCAGGTCGCCCGCGGCGTCGGCGGCGGCCATGCCGAGGTCGTCGGAGAACACCACCCCGCGGAAGCCCAGACCGCCGGCGGACGCCTCGCCGCGCAGCACGCCTTCGATCCAGCGCGGCGCGCAGCCGGCCGGCTGCGGCGCGACCTGCGGATACACCACGTGCGCCATCATCACCGCATCGGCGCCGGCCGCGATCCCGGCGGCGAACGGCACCAGGTCGTGCGCACGGAGTTCCTCCAGCGAACGCGGATCGACCGCCGCGTCGAAGTGGGTGTCCTCCTGCACCGAGCCGTGCCCGGGGAAATGTTTGAGGGTGGCCGCCATCCCGGCCTCGTGCATGCCGGCCACGTAGCTGCGTGCGAACGCCGCCACCACCGCCGGGTCGGCGGCGAATGCGCGGTCGCCGATCGCGCGGTTGCCGCGCGCCAGGTCCACGACCGGGGCGAAGCTGAGGTCGATCCCGCTGGCGCGCATCTCGCTGGCCATCAGCCAGGCATGCTCGCGCGCCAGCGCCAACGCGGCATCGGCATCGCGCCGGTACAGGGCCTCGAATCCGTGCAGGGCCGGCAGCGCGCTGTAGCCCTCGCGGAAGCGCTGCACCCGCCCGCCTTCCTGGTCCACGCACACCAGCAGCGGTCGCGGCGCGGCCTCGCGGATTGCCTGCGCCAGCTCCGCCACCTGCGCGCGCGAGGCGAAGTTGCGGGAAAACAGGGTCACCCCGGCGCAGGCCTCGTGCGCCAGCAGGTCGCGCTCGCGCGCGGTGAGGACGTGCCCGGCAACGCCGATCAGGAGCATGCCACCTCCTCCTGCAGGTCCAGCGCGCGCTGCTCGTCCTCGCGCCACTGCGAGTACGGCCGCGCGGCCAGCGCCAGATTGTAGTAGCGCTGCGCATGGGTCGCCTCGGCGCCGGCCCAGTCCGGCTTGGCCAGCGGCGCATCCACCGCCTCCAGCTCGACCTCCGCCACCACCAGCCCGGCGTTCGCGCCGAGGAATTCATCCACTTCCCACAGCCGCCCGGCGTGCTCGACGTAGTGGCGGTTTTTCTCGACCAGGCCGCCGACGCACAGGGCCAGCAGCGCGCGCGCGTCCGCAACCGGGATCGGGTAGTCGAACTCCTGCCGGCGCGGGCCGGCCTCGCGCGACTTGATGTTGAGAAAGGCGGCGTCGCCCTCGATGCGCACCCGCACCGAGGCCTGCATCGCGCCCGACTCCACCTGCGCCAGGTCGTTGAGGTAGCCCTGCGCCATCGGCACCACCTTGTGCGCGGCGGCGCGCCAGGCCTCGCTGCGCGGCAGGAACTTGCGTTCGATCTCGATGCCCACGGCCTACCCCTTCTTCGGCGGATCGAACACCGCGATCGACTCGACGTGCGCGGTGTGCGGGAACATGTCCATCACCCCGGCCGCGCGCAGCGTCCAGCCGGCCTCGTTGACCAGCCAGCCGGCGTCGCGCGCCAGCGAGCCCGGATGGCAGCTGACGTACACGATGCGCTTGAGG
>JBKBXH010000092.1:3021-5705 GCA_046313655.1 Thermomonas sp.
GCGCGCGCCGGGTCCAGCAGCAGCTTGTCGAAGCCGACCTTCAGCCACGGCTGGCCGGCCAGGTCCTGGGCTAGGTCGGCGGCGAAGAACTGCAGGGTGTGCAGGCCGTTGCGCTCGGCGTTGGTGCGCGCGCGCGCCACCAGCCCGGCATCGCCCTCGACCCCGACCACCGCGCCGTCGCCGGCCATCCGCGCCAGCGGCAGGGTGAAGTTGCCCAGCCCGCAGAACAGGTCCAGCACGCGCTCGCCGGGCTGCACCTCCAGCAGTTCCAGCGCGCGCGCGATCATCGCCTCGTTCAGGCGCGCATTGACCTGGATGAAGTCCAGCGGGCGGAACTGCAGGGTGATGTCCCATTGCGGCAGGCGGAACGCCAGCGCCGCGTCGTCGCCCAGCGGATGCACCGACTCCACCCCGCCCGGCTGCAGGTAGATCGCGAACCCGTGTGCCTGCCCGAACCCGGCCAGGCGCTCGCGGTCGGCCGCGGACAGCGGCTGCAGGTGGCGGAACACCAGCGCGGTGGCGGCATCGCCGGCGATGAATTCGATCTGCGGGATGTCGCGGCGCGCGTCCAGGGCGTCCACCAGCGCGCCCAGCGCCTGCAGCTTGAAGCCCAGCTGCGGGACCACGACGTGGCATTCGGACAGGTCGGCCACGAAGCGCGGGTCCTGTTCGCGGAAGCCGACCAGGGTCTTGTCCTTCTTCTCCACCCGGCGCACCGAGAACCGCCCCTTGCGGCGGTAGCCCCAGGCCTCGCCGCGCAGCGGCGGCAGCACGGCGGCCGGCGCCACGTGGCCGATCCGCTGCAGGTTGTCCAGCAGCACCTGCTGCTTGTAGGCGATCTGGCGGTCGTCGGCCAGGTGCTGCAGCACGCAGCCGCCGCAGGTGCCGAAATGCGGGCAGCGCGGCGGTACCCGGTCGGCGGAAGGCTGCAGCACCTCCAGCGTGCGCGCCTCGTCGAAATGGCGCGAACGCGCGGTCTGCTGCACGCTCACCGTCTCGCCCGGCAGCGCACCGGACACGAACACGGTCTTGCCGGCCTGCGCATGGCCGTCCGGCCAGCGCGCCACGCCGCGGCCATCGTGGCTGAGGTCGAGGATGGAGAGGGTCTTGGGGGATTGGTCGAGGCGGGCCAAGGCAAGCGCTGTCCTGCGGATGGCCTGCCATTGTCGCAGACCCGGCACGGGCCCGGCGCGGGCTGCCCCGGCGCAGGCGGTATCCTTGTCGCTTTCCCGCCACCCGCACGCCCCATGCCCGCGCTGACCTCGCAGATCGATCCCCGCTCGCAGGAGTTCCAGGACAACGCCGCCTTCCACCGCGCACTGGTAGCCGAGCTCGAGCGCCGGCTGGCGCGCGCGGCCGACGGCGGCGGCGAGCAGGCGCGGGCCAAGCACACCGAGCGCGGCAAGCTGCTCCCGCGCGAACGCATCGACGCCCTGCTCGACCCCGGCGCGCCGTTCCTCGAGATCGCGCCGCTGGCCGCCGAGGGCATGTACGAGGACGCCGCGCCGGCCGCCGGCATGGTCTGCGGCATCGGCCGGGTAATGGGCCAGGAAGTCGTGATCGTCGCCAACGACGCCACCGTCAAGGGCGGCACCTACTTCCCGATGACGGTGAAGAAGCACCTGCGCGCGCAGGAGATCGCGCGCGAGAACCGCCTGCCCTGCGTCTACCTGGTGGATTCCGGCGGCGCCTTCCTGCCGCTGCAGGACGAGGTGTTCCCGGACAAGGAGCACTTCGGGCGGATCTTCTACAACCAGGCCCGGATGAGCGCGGAAAACATCCCGCAGATCGCGGTGGTGATGGGCAGCTGCACCGCCGGCGGTGCCTACGTGCCGGCGATGTGCGACGAGTCGGTGATCGTGAAGGAACAGGGCACCATCTTCCTCGGCGGCCCGCCGCTGGTGAAGGCCGCCACCGGCGAGGTGGTGGACGCCGAGACCCTGGGCGGCGCCGAGGTGCATACCAGCATTTCAGGGGTCGCCGACCATTTCGCCGAGGACGACCGCCATGCGCTGCAGATCGCGCGCGGCATCGTCGGTGCGCTCAACCGCAGGAAGAGCCTGCCGGTGGCGACCCAGCCGGTGCGCGAGCCGCTGTATCCGGCCGAGGAGCTGTACGGGATCGTGCCCAAGGACGCGCGCCGGCCGTTCGACATCCGCGAGGTGATCGCGCGCATCGTGGATGGCAGCGAGCTGCAGGAGTTCAAGGCGCGCTACGGCAAGACCCTGGTCACCGGTTTCGCCCACCTGCACGGCTATCCGGTCGGCATCGTCGCCAACAACGGCATCCTGTTCCCGGAGAGCGCGCTCAAGGGCGCGCACTTCATCGAACTGTGCAACCAGCGCGGCATCCCGCTGGTGTTCCTGCAGAACATCACCGGCTTCATGGTCGGCAAGAAGTACGAGCAGGCCGGGATCGCCAAGGACGGTGCCAAGATGGTGACCGCGGTGGCCTGCAGCCACGTGCCGAAGTTCACCGTGGTGATCGGCGGCAGCTTCGGCGCCGGCAACTACGCCATGTGCGGCCGCGCCTACGGCGCCCGCTTCCTGTGGATGTGGCCGAACGCGCGCATCAGCGTGATGGGCGGCGAACAAGCCGCCAGCGTGCTGGCCACGGTCAAGCGCGACGGCATCGAGGCGCGCGGCGGGGTGTGGACGCCCGACGAGGAAGAGGCGTTCAAGGCG
>JBKBXH010000093.1:0-5678 GCA_046313655.1 Thermomonas sp.
CGTTCTCCACCTGCGCGCAGGTGCCGCCGAGCGCGGCGGTGAGCCCGGCCGCGGCCATCGAGCAGGCCACCCCGACCTCGCCCTGGCAGCCGACTTCGGCGCCGCTGATCGAGGCGTTCTCCTTGTACAGGATGCCCACCGCGGCGGCGGTCAGCAGGAAATCGAACACGCCCTGCTCGCTGGCACCGGGGCAGAAGCGGTCGTAGTAGTGCAGCACCGCCGGCAGGATCCCGGCCGCGCCGTTGGTGGGCGCGGTGACCACGCGACCGCCGGCGGCGTTTTCCTCGTTCACCGCCAGCGCGTACAGGTTGACCCAGTCGAGCACGGTCAGCGGGTCGCGCATCGCCGCTTCCGGGCGTGCCGACAGTTCGGCGTACAGCGCCGGCGCGCGACGCGCCACATGCAGCCCGCCCGGCAGCTCGCCCGGCTGGCGGATGCCGCGCGCCACGCAGTCCTGCATCGCCCGCCAGATCTCGCGCAGCCCGGCACGGATCGCGTCCGCGCTGCGCCATGCCTGCTCGTTCTCGAACATCAGCGCGGCGATGCCGAGCCCGCTGCGCTGGCACTGCGCCAGCAGCTCCGCGCCGCTGTGGAAGGGGTGCGGCAGCTCGGTGGTGTCGGCCACGATGCGGTCCTCCGCGGCTTCGTCCTGGTTGACCACGAAGCCGCCGCCGACCGAGTAGTAGTCGCGGGTGGCGATCACGCCGCCGTCGGCATCGAACGCGGTGAAGCGCATGCCGTTGGTGTGGAACGGCAGTTTCTGGCGCTTGTTCATCACCAGGTCGTGCTTCTCGTCGAACGTGATCGGGTGGCGGCCGAGCAGGGACAGGCGCTTTTCGCCGCGGATGCGTTCCAGCGCGGCCGGGATCAGGTCGGGGTCGATCGCGTTCGGCCAGTGGCCTTCCAGCCCCATCAGGATCGCCTTGTCGGTGCCGTGGCCGCGGCCGGTCATCGCCAGCGAGCCGAACACCTCCGCGCGCACCCGCGCGGTGCGTTCCAGCGCGCCGTTTTCCTCCAGCCAATGGCTGGCGAAGCGCGCCGGGCCGCCGTCATGGGTCCCATCGTGTGCGAACTCGAGGGGCCGATGCCGATCTTGTAGAGGTCGAAGGTGGAGACGGCCATGCGCGCTGCCGGGCTGGGGGGTTGCGTATTCTAGGCGCCCGGCGAGGCGAGATAGGACGCGGGCGTATGGGCCTGACCCTCTACCAGCGCGACGACTGCCATCTGTGCGACCAGGCCCTGGCCGCGCTGGCGGCGGCGCGTGCGCCGGCGTTCCGCAGCGTGTTCATCGACGGCGACCCGGAGCTCGAGGCGCGCTACGGGCGGCGGGTGCCGGTGCTGCGCGCCGACGCCGGCGCGCGCGAGCTGGACTGGCCGTTTGATGCCGCCGCGGTGCGGCGCTGGCTCGCGGGATAGCGCGCGCCGGCGATGGCCGCGCTTGCATGCGCGGCCCGGGGTTGCCAGCATCGCCGCATCCGGGGAGGGGACCATGCTTCGACGCATCGCATTGCTGCTGCTGTGGGTGGCCTGCGCCTGCAGCTGGGCGGCGGCGCCGGAGCGCCCGCGCTTCCGCATCGTGGGCCCGGCGCAGGGCCTGCCATCGACCGAGATCAAGGCGCTGGCGCGCGATGCCGATGGCTACCTGTGGGTCGGCACCGCAGACGGCCTGGCCCGCCACGACGGCATCGGCATGCGCGTGTGGCGGCACGAGCCGGATGTCGCCGGCGGCCTGCCCGGCAACAACGTGCAGGCGCTGCTGGTGGACGCGCAGGACCGGGTGTGGGTGGCGGTGGAAGGCGAGGGCGTCAGCGTGCTCGATGCCGCGCGCCAGCACTTCCGCGCGCTGCGCAAGGCCACCCATCCGCAGCTCGGCAGCGACGACGTATGGGCGATGGCCCGCCAGGGCAACGCGGTATGGCTGGGCACCTACGACGGCGGCCTGACCCGGGTCGCGGCGGATGGCGGCATGCGCCACTACGGCGCCGCGGAAGGCCTGCCCTCGCCGACCGTGCTGGCGTTGGCGGTGGATGCCGCGGGCGTGCTGTGGGTGGGCACCACCAAGGGCCTGGCGCGCCAGCGCGGGGCGGGGTTCGAGACGGTGCCGCTGCCCGGCGCGGAAAGCCCGGGCATGGTGTACGCCCTGTCCGCGCAGCCGGACGGGCTCTGGGTCGGCAGCGCGCTCGGGGTATGGCGACATGTCGACGGGCACTGGACGCAGCCGGCGTGGGCGCCGATGTTCCAGCGCCCGAACGCGCTGCTGGCGATCGTCACCGATGCCCAGGGCGACCACTGGATCGGCAGCCAGCGCGGCCTGTGGTACCAGCAGGGCGAGCAGGCGCCGGCCCCGGTGCCGCTGGGCGGGCCGGCGATCCCGCGCGCGATCAGCGCCCTGCTCGGGGAAAAGGGCGACGCGCTGTGGGTGCCGGTGCTCGGGCGCGGCCTCGGCTACCTGCGGTCGGACTGGCGCCAGATGGCGCTGTTCCAGGGCCCCGAGGACGGCCTGCACGGGGCGATGTACCGCGCGCTCGGGCGCGCGGGCGACGGTGGCGTGTGGCTCGGCGGGCTGGGCGGCGTGGTCGAGCACCTCGGCGCGGACGGCAGCATCGCGCCGCTGACCGACGATCTGCTGGAGCGCCTGCGCAACGTGAAGCCGGCCGCGATCGCCGAGGATGCCACGGGCCGCCTGTGGATCGCCCATCGCGGCGGCCTGCTGCGCATCGCCAATGGCGCGGTGGACGAATGGACGGCCGAGGATGCCAAGGCCCCGGTGCCGCCCGGGCAGGTCGGGTTCGTGCTGCCCGCGCGCGACGGCAGCCTGTGGCTGGCGGCGGTCGGCGGCGGCGTGCAGCAGCGCGATCCGGGCAGCGGCGCGCTTCTGCGCGACCTGCGCGCCGACGGCGACAGCGGGCTGGGCGAGGCCGACATCGAGGACATGGTGCTGGAAGCGGACGCGGTGCCGTGGCTGGCTACCAGCATCGGCGTGCTGCGCTTCGCGCCCGCGACCAGCCGCTTCGTGCCGGTGGCGGCGATGGGCGAGGGCCGGGTGTACGCGCTCGCGTTCGATGGCCCCGACCGCCTGTGGCTGCAGCGCCTGGCGGGGCTGGAGGAATACCGGCGGCAGGGCGACGGCTGGCGCCGGATCGCGCGCATCGACACCCGCCACGGCATGCCCGCGGTGGCGGCATCGGCGCTGCTGGTGGACGCGCGCCACCGGGCCTGGATCACCACCAGCCGCGGGCTGTACCGCTGGGACCCGCGCCAGCAGCGGCTGTCCCACGTGGGCGTGCGCGACGACGCCGGCGGCGAGGAATACCTCGACCGCGCGGCCCTGCTGCGCGACGACGGCCTGCTGGTGGCCGGCACCGCCGACGGCGGACTGCGGATGGTGGACACCGCGATGGCCGACCCGGTGCCACGGCGGCCGCGGCTGCGGTTCGACGGCATCGCGGTGCGCCGGCACGGGAGCTGGCAGGAACTGCCGGCGCGCGCCGGCGTGCAGCTGGCGCAGCAGGACCGCGAACTGCGCATCCGCGCGCGCCTGCTGGACTTCGACGATCCCGCCGCGAACCGCTACTGGGCGCGCCTGGACGGGTTCGACCGCGGCTGGGTGGCGCTGGGGGCCAGCGGCGAGCGGGTGTTCACCGGGCTGGGGCCGGGCCGCTACGTGCTGCGCATGCGCGCGCAGGACGCGGCCGGCAATCCGGCGGCGGAGCAGGTGCTGGTGTTCGAGATCCCGCCGCCGTGGTGGCGCAGCCCCTGGGCGCTGGTGGCCTATGTGCTCGCCGGCCTGCTGCTGCTGGCCCTGCTGGCGTGGAATTACCGCGCCCGTCTGCGCCGCCGGCACGCCTGGCAGCTGGCCGAGGAGAAGCGCCTGCTGGCCGAGCAGGCCTCGCAGGCGAAGTCGCGCTTCCTGGCCACCCTCGGCCACGAGGTGCGCACCCCGATGACCGGCGTGCTGGGCATGGCCGAGCTGCTGCAGGAGGGGCCGCTGGACGAACTGCAGCGCGGCTACGTGCAGGCCATCCGGCGTGCTGGCGAGCACCTGCTGCGGCTGGTCAACGATGCCCTGGACCTGGCCCGGATCGAGGCCGGCAAGCTGGAGCTGGTGCCCGCTGATTTCGCCCTGCGGCCGCTGCTGGAGGAAATCGGCGCGCTGATGGCGCCGCTGGCCGCGCGCAAGGGGCTGGCCTTCTTCGAGCACATCGGCGCCACCGCCCCCGCGGCCCTGCACGGCGACCGCACCCGCGTGCAGCAGATCCTGCTCAACCTGCTCGGCAACGCGGTGAAGTTCACCGAGGTCGGGCAGGTGACGCTGGAGGTGGAGGCGCTGCAGCCGCAGGGCATCCGCTGCGTGGTGGCGGATACCGGGCCGGGATTGAACCCGGAGCAGCGCGAGCGCCTGTTCCGCCGCTTCGAGCAGGCCGAGGGCGCGCGCACCGCGGCGCGCTACGGCGGCAGCGGGCTGGGGCTGGCGATCTCGCAGGAGCTGGCGGCGGCGATGGGCGGCCGCATCACGGTGGACAGCACGCCCGGGCAGGGCACGCGGTTCGTGGTGGAGTTGCCGCTGGCGACGGCGGTCGCCGCGCCGGCGGAGGAGACGCCGGCGGAACCCGTGGTGCCGGTGCGCGACCTGCAACTGCTGCTGGTGGAGGACGACCCGATCGTGGCGCAGGCGATCGCCGGCCTGCTGCAGGCACAGGGGCATGCGGTCGCGCATGTCGGGCACGGGCTGGGTGCGCTGGCGGAGGCGGCGGCCTGCCGCTTCGATGCCGCGCTGCTGGATCTCGACCTGCCGGGGATGGACGGCCTGGCGCTGGCGCGGATGCTGCGCGCGCAGGGCTTCACCGCGCCGCTGCTGGCGGTCACCGCGCGCTCCGATGCGCAGGCCGAGGCGCAGGCGCGCGCCGCCGGGTTCGACGCCTTCCTGCGCAAGCCGGTGACCGGCGCGATGCTGGCGCGGGCACTGGGGTCGGTGCTGGCCGGGCGGGCGCCGCCGGCCTGAGCGTAGCCAGCCTGAGCATGGCCGGACCGGGGCGTGCGCGCCCGGTCGGCGCTCAGCGCGCGCTGTAGGCGTGCACCTCGTCCACCAGCGCGGCCACGTGGTCGGGGTTCATGTCCGGCGACATGCCATGGCCGAGGTTGAACACATGGCCCTCGCGGCTGCCGCCGTTGCCGTCGCGGTAGCTATCCAGCACCGCCCGCGCCTGCGCGCGCACCGCCTCGGGATTGCCGTACAGCATCGCCGGGTCCATGTTGCCCTGCAGTGCGACGCGGCCACCGGCGCGGCGCGCAGCGTCCTCCAAGGTCACCGTCCAGTCCACGCCGATGGCGTCGGCACCGCTGGCGAACAGCGCGTCGAGGTGCGGGGCGTTGCCCTTGCCGAACAGGATCACCGGCACCTCGGCGGATTTCAGTTCGCGCGCGATGCGGGCCAGGTACGGCAGCGAGAATTCGCGGTACATCGCGGGCGACAGCACCCCGCCCCAGGTGTCGAACACCTGCAGCGCCTGCGCGCCGGCCGCGCGCTGCGCGGCGAGGTAGGCGATCACCGCGTCGGTGACGATGCCCAGCAGGCGGTGCATCGCCGCCGGTTCGTTCAGCGCCAGCGCCTTGACCTTGCCCCACTCCTTACTGCCGCCGCCTTCCACCATGTAGCAGGCCAGCGTCCACGGGCTGCC
>JBKBXH010000094.1:0-5656 GCA_046313655.1 Thermomonas sp.
TTGAGGTAGGTCAGGTGGTCGCCGTCCGGGTGGCACAACCGTTGCATCACGCGATCATATTCCTCAATGGCTTCCTCGCCCACCTGCTCCCCCACCTCCTCGCCCTCCCCGCGCCGCCCGCGCCCCGCGCGCAGGCGCGGGCGCGCTCACGGAGCTTTCCGCATGTCCTCGCAATACATCTACACCATGAACCGGGTGTCCAAGGTGGTCCCGCCCAAGCGGCAGATCATCAAGGACATCTCGCTGTCGTTCTTCCCGGGTGCGAAGATCGGCCTGCTGGGCCTGAACGGCGCCGGCAAGTCCACCGTGCTCAAGATCATGGCCGGGGTGGACAAGGACTTCGAGGGCGAGGCCCGGCCGCAGCCCGGGATCAAGGTCGGCTACCTGGCGCAGGAGCCGGAACTGAACCCCGAGCACACCGTGCGCCAGGCGGTGGAGGAAGGCGTGGGCGAGGTGCTGCAGGCGCAGGCCGAGCTGGAGCGCGTGTATGCGGCCTACGCCGAGGACGGCGCCGACTTCGACGCGCTGGCCAAGGAGCAGGAGCGGCTGGAGGCGATCCTCGCCTCGGGCGATGCGCACACCCTGGAGCAGCAGCTGGAAGTCGCGGCCGACGCGCTGCGCCTGCCGCCGTGGGACGCCATCGTCGGCCAGCTCTCGGGCGGCGAGAAGCGCCGGGTCGCGCTGTGCCGCCTGCTGCTGTCCAAGCCCGACATGCTGCTGCTGGACGAACCCACCAACCACCTCGACGCCGAGTCGGTGGAGTGGCTGGAGCAGTTCCTGCACCGCTACACCGGCACCGTGGTGGCCGTCACCCACGACCGCTACTTCCTCGACAACGCCGCCGAGTGGATCCTCGAGCTCGACCGCGGCCGCGGCATCCCGTGGAAGGGCAACTACACCGAGTGGCTGGTGCAGAAGGAAGACCGCCTGAAGCAGGAGGAAAACCAGGAGAAGGCGCGCCAGAAGGCGATCCAGAAGGAACTGGAATGGGCCCGCCAGAACGCCAAGGGCGGGCGCAGCAAGGGCAAGGCGCGCCTGGCGCGCCTGGACGAGCTGCAGTCGATCGAATACCAGAAGCGCAACGAGACCAACGAGATCTTCATCCCGCCGGGCGAGCGCCTGGGCAACAACGTGATCGAGTTCCGCAACGTCTCCAAGACCTTCGGCGAGCGGCTGCTGATCGACGACCTGTCCTTCATCGTGCCGCCGGGCGCGATCGTCGGCATCATCGGCCCCAACGGCGCCGGCAAGTCCACCCTGTTCAAGCTCATCACTGGGCAGGAGAAGCCGGATTCCGGCGACATCCTCATCGGCCCCACCGTGAACCTGGCCTACGTGGACCAGAGCCGCGGCGCGCTGAACCCGAACAACACGGTGTTCCAGGAAGTCTCCGGCGGGCTGGACATCCTCAACATCAACGGCATCGAGATCCAGTCGCGCGCCTACATCGGCCGCTTCAACTTCAAGGGCCAGGACCAGCAGAAGCTGGTCGGCTCGCTGTCCGGCGGCGAGCGCGGCCGCCTGCACATGGCCAAGACCCTGCTGCAGGGCGGCAACGTGCTGCTGCTCGACGAGCCGTCCAACGACCTCGACATCGAGACCCTGCGCGCGCTGGAAGACGCGCTGCTGGAGTTCCCCGGCAACACCTTCGTGATCAGCCACGACCGCTGGTTCCTGGACCGCATCGCCACCCACATCCTCGCCTTCGAGGGCGACTCGCACGTGGAGTTCTTCCAGGGCAACTACCGCGAGTACGAGGAAGACAAGAAGCGCCGCCTCGGCGACAACGCCGGCCCGCACCGGCTGCGCTTCAAGGCGCTGAAGTGACACCGGGGCGCCCGCGGCCACGCGGGCGTCCCTGCCGCAGGAGGAGACATGGGCTTCATCGACAAACTGCGCGCCCGCTGGCGTGATGCCGACACCCTGCTCTGCGTCGGCCTCGACCCCGACCTGGCGCGGCTGCCCGAGCGCTTCCTCGCCGGCGATGCGCTGGACGAGGCCGAGGCCTTGTTCGGATTCTGCCGCGACATCGCCGATGCCACCGCCGAATTCGCCTGCGCGTTCAAGCCGCAGATCGCCTACTTCGCCGCCCACAACGGCGGCGAGGCCGCGCTGCAGCGGCTGATCGCGCACATCAACGCCGCCCATCCGCAGGTGCCGGTGATCCTCGACGCCAAGCGCGGCGACATCGGCAGCACCGCGGAGCAGTACGCCTGCGAAGCGTTCGAGCGCTACGGCGCCGACGCGGTGACCCTGAACCCGTACATGGGCCGCGACTCCGCGCAGCCGTTCCTGCAGTACAACGACCGCGGCTGCATCTTCCTCTGCCACACCTCCAACCCCGGCGCGCGCGACTTCCAGGAACTGCCGGTGGACGGCGAGCCGCTGTACCGGCGCATCGCGCGCACCATCGCCGGCGACTGGAACGCCGACGGCAACTGCGCGCTGGTGGTGGGCGCCACCTTCCCGCGCGAGCTGGCGGAGATCCGCGCGATCGTCGGCGACATGCCGCTGCTGATCCCCGGCGTGGGCGCGCAGGGCGGCGACGTCGAGGCCGTGGTGCGCAACGGCAAGGCCGCCGACGGCAGCGGGCTGATGATCAATTCCTCGCGCGGCATCCTGTACGCCGCTTCCGGCGAGGGCTATGCCGAGGCCGCCGCGCAGGCCGCGCGCGAGCTGCGCGATACAATCAACCGCTGGCGCTGACCGGCGCCGCCACTGGAACCCCCATGTCCAGCCAACCGCACGTCCCCGACGGCAGCAAGTACACCAGCCCGCAGGGCACCCGCGCGATCAAGAGCGGGATCAAGCCGAATGCCAACAGCAGCATCCCCGACGTGGACCGCAAGCCGCCGTGGCTGCGGATCAAGCTGCCCAGCGGCGCCGCCTACGAGTCGGTGCACGACATCGTGCGCACCCACAAGCTCAACACCGTGTGCGCCGAATCGCGCTGCCCGAACATCGCAGAATGCTGGAGCAACGGCACCGCCACCCTGATGCTGATGGGCGCGGTGTGCACGCGCGCCTGCAAGTTCTGCGCGGTGGCCACCGGCAACCCGAACGGCTGGCTGGACCCGCAGGAGCCGGCGCAGGTGGCCGACGCGGTGGCGCTGATGGGCCTGAAGTACGTGGTGCTGACCTCGGTGGACCGCGACGACCTCACCGACGGCGGCGCCGCCCACTACGCCGCCTGCATCCGCGCCATCCACGCGCGCTGCCCGGACACCGCGGTGGAGGCGCTGACGCCCGATTTCTCCGGCGACGAGGCGCACGTGGCCACCGTGCTGGACGCGGGGCTGGCGGTGTTCGCGCAGAACCTGGAGACGGTCGAGCGGCTCACCCACGCGGTACGCGACCCGCGCGCGGGCTACCGGCAGACCCTCGACGTGCTGGCCTTCGCCAAGCGCCACGCGCCCGCCACCCTCACCAAGACCAGCCTGATGCTGGGCCTGGGCGAGACCGATGCGGAGATCGCGCAGGCGCTGGACGACATGCGCGCGGCGAACGTGGACATCGTCACCATGGGCCAGTACATGCGTCCCAGCAAGCACCACCTGCCGGTGCAGCGCTTCGTCACCCCCGAGGAGTTCCGCGGCTACCGCGAACTGGCGCTGGCCAAGGGCTTCCGCGAGGCCGTGGCCGGCGCGCTGGTGCGCTCCAGCTACCGCGCCGAGCGCGTGCTCGAAGGCAACAACCTCGGCCTGTGACCGAGGCGCCGCGCGCAGGCCAGGGCGAGGCCGTCAGGGCTTGGCCTTGCACTGCAGCGGCGCCATCCGCCCGATCTCCACGGTGAGGTCGTCGCCCTTGCCGCGGATGGTGGTGGTGCGGCTGGCATAGACGAAGCCGGAGCCGCTGGGCTCCTGCTGCAGCTCGGTGGTCTGCCCGCCGCGCACCAGCACCGCCACGCCCTGCGCCGGGAAAAACCGCACCGACAGGTCCGGGCCGTTGCTGCAGGTGAACGCCACCTCGCGGTCCTGCGGCGAGCCGTCGTTGGTCACCGGCCTGTCCGCCGCCACCGGCGTCGCGGCGCAGCCCGCGACCAGCCCCGCCACCGCCAGCGCGGCCGCGTGGGCCGCCATCGTCTTGCGCATGTCCATGGTGTCCTCCCGGAAAAATGGATACGAGGAATCCGGCAGGCCTCCGGAATGCCGGCCCACCGCGCCCATCAGGCCTAGGCGGCTTGCAGACGAAGCCTGCAGACGCCGGCCAGGTCCACGTGCTGGCGGGCGACCCAGAGATCGTACATGTCCTGCATGGCCAGCCAACTCTCCGGGGAGCGGCCGATCGCCTTGGACAGGCGCAGGGCCATCTCCGGGGTCACACGACTGCTACCGTTGAGGACCCGGCTCAGGGTGGAAGGGGCCACCCCGAGCTTCTCCGCGAGTTCGCGCCCGCTGATGCCGTTCGGCTCGAGGTAGACGCCGACGATGAATTCGCCGGGATGGGGAGGGTTATGCATGCTCATCAGTGGTAATCCTCGTAATCCAGCACGTAGGCATTGCCGTCCCTGAACTCGAACGTGACCCGCCAGTTGCCGCTGACGGTGATCGACCAACGACCCTGCATCGCCCCCTTCAGCGCGTGCAGGCGGAACCCCGGGATGTCCATGTCCTCGACGGTCCGGGCGGTATCCAGGGCCGCCAGCTGCAGCCTGAGCCGCCTGGCATGGCTGGCCTGCACGCCGGAGGCGACGCCGGTTTCGAACAATCGGCGCAGTCCCTTGTGCCGGAATGACTTGATCATGCCGCCACCCTAGCATGTTGCGCATCACGCAACAACGATGCACGCAATCCAGTCAGACTGCGTGAAGGACTGCGCTACGGCCGCTCGTCGTACGTCGGGGCGTGGTCGGCGCCGTCCAGCCAGGCGGCGCGGTCGCGGTGGAAGATGTGGGCGGTGACCGGGCCGGCGAATGCGCTGTCCAGCGTGCCCGGGCGCAGGCGGATCACCTCCGGCGGACCCGGGCGGTGGCTGAACAGCGGCGAGCCGCAGTGGCCGCAGAACTTGCGGAACACGCCCGGCGAGGATTCGTAGCTGGCCAGCCGCGCGTGCGGATCGCTGACGGCGAACGTGGCCGGCTCCACCGTCACCGCGGCCAGGAAGGCGGTGCCGTTCGCCTTGCGGCAGCGCGCGCAGTGGCAGAACACCAGCGGGCCGAGCGCGCCGTCCACGGTGTAGCGAATGGAGCCGCAGAGACAGGAACCGGTGTGCATGGGCGCGGCGCTCGCAGGGGAAGGGGCCGTCATCCTACGCCGACCCGCCCGTGGCGGCGGCACCGGCTCAGCCGCGGCGCAGCAGGGCCAGCGGGAAATGCAGCCAGATCGCCAGCGCCGCCGCCGCGCGCTGCCAGCGCGGGCGGTCGCCGGCATCGAAGCTGCGGAAATACCGCCAGAACCCGCGATGCTTGTGCCACTCGACGAACAGCCGGCGGCCGCGCGAGGACACCCCGCGCAGGTGCACGGCCTGCACGTCGTTGGCGCAGGCCACCGCGATCCCCGCGCGGCGCGCGCGCCGGCACAGGTCGAGGTCCTCCACGTGCAGGCGATAACCGGGGTCGAAACCACGCAGGCGTTCGAACGCCGCGCGCGGCAGCAGCATCAGCGCGCCGGAGATCGCCGGCACCGGCTGCAGCGGCTGCGCGGGATCGGGCGCGATC
>JBKBXH010000095.1:0-5418 GCA_046313655.1 Thermomonas sp.
GCCTGCGCGTGGCGCTGTGATGCCGCTGCACGAACTGCTGGCGGCCGCCCTCAGCGCCAGCGCGGTGTGGCTGACCACCCGCCGCAACCCGTGGTGCTATCCGGTCGGCCTGGCCTCGGTGGCGGTGTACCTGTGGGTGTACCTCGAGGCGCGCCTGTATTCGGAAGTGCTGCTGCAGCTGTTCTGGGTGGCGATGCTGGTGGCCGGCTGGCGGCGCTGGCTGCGCCACCTGGACGCCGGCGGCCACGTGCGGGTGGCGGCGCTGGCGCGGCCCGCGGCGCTGGCGCACCTGCTGTGCGGGATCTCCGCCGGGCTGGCGCTGGGCTATGCCATGCACCGCTGGACCGATGCCGCGCTGCCGTGGCTGGACGCCATGCTGACCGCGCTCAGCCTGGTCGGCCAGTTCTGGCAGAACCGCCGCCACGTCGCCGCCTGGTGGATGTGGATCGCGGTGGACGTGGTGTACATCGGCATGTTCGCCAGCAAGCAGCTGTACGTCACCGCCGTGCTGTACGCCGGCTTCGTGGTCCTTGCCGTGCAGGGCCTGCGCGCCTGGCGCCAGGCCGCACGCGCGGCCGCGGCTTGATCGCCCCGCACCGGGTGAAGCGTGCAGCGCCGCCGGATCGCCCCGCCACCTCGCCGCAGGCCCGTCGCGACCATCGCATCCGCAGGCCGGCAGGAAAAAGAAACCCCGCCGAAGCGGGGTTCCTAGCCTTGGTGCCCAAAGGGGGACTCGAACCCCCACGACTTTCGTCGCTACCACCTCAAGGTAGTGCGTCTACCAATTCCGCCATCTGGGCAATGCGTGAATTCTAGAACCTGCTGCCGCCGGCGTCACTTGCCGGGGGCGGGTGCGGGTACCTGCTCCGCCGGCGCCGGGGCCGCCGCGGCGGGCTGCGCCGGCGCGGTGGGGATCTGGGCGGCCGGCACCTGCGCGGCCGGGGCGGTGGGCACCGGCTGCTGCGCCATCAGGCCGAGGTCGGGCTTGGCCGGGCCGCCCCTGCCTTGCTTGCTGGCGTACATGGCCATGCCCATGCTCACGGTGAAGAACACGATGGCCAGCCACTTGGTGGTCTTGCTCAGGAAGTTGGACGCGCCGCGCGCGCCGAACACCGTGGCCGAGGCGCCGCCGCCGAAGCCGGAGCCGGACTGCGCGCCGGAGCCCTGCTGGAGCAGCACGAAGGCGATGATGGCGATGGCCACCAGCACGTAGAGGATGTTGACGAGTTGCAGCAGCATGTCGCGCGTTCTCAGGTGAGGTCGGCCGCCGCCTGCGCGATGGCCAGGAAATCCGCGGCCACCAGCGAGGCGCCGCCGATCAGCCCGCCATCCACGTCGGCCTGCGCTAACAGGCTGGCCGCGTTGTCGGGCTTGACGCTTCCGCCATACAGCAGCGGCAGCGAGTCAGCGATTTTAGCATCGAACGCCGCCACTTCGCCACGGATGAAGGCATGCACCGCCTGTGCCTGCTCTGGGCTGGCGGTGCGCCCGGTGCCGATCGCCCAGACCGGCTCGTAGGCCACCACCGCGCGCGCGAACGTCGCCGCGCCGGCCCGCTCCAGCACCGGCCGCAGCTGGCCGGCCACCACCGCCTCGGTCTTCCCGGCCTCGCGCTCCTCCAGGCGCTCGCCCACGCACAGCACCGGGACCAGCCCGGCCGCCTGCGCGGCGACGAACTTTTCGGCCACCAGCGCGCTGCTCTCGGCGTGGTACTGGCGGCGCTCGGAATGGCCCACCAGCACGTAGCGCGCGCCCACGTCGGCCAGCATCGCCGCCGCCACCTCGCCGGTATAGGCGCCCTTGTCGTGGGCGCTGCAGTCCTGCGCGCCCAGCGCGATGCCAGCGGCCGCGCACGGCCCGGCCAGGCCCTCCAGGTAGGGGAACGGCGGCAGCACCACCAGCTCCACCCCGGAGGGGCGGGCCGCGCCCAGCTCCGCGACCAGCGCCGCCGCGAAGGCGCGGCTGCCATGCAGTTTCCAGTTCCCGGCGACGATCTTGCGGCGCATGCGGTGCTCCCCGTGCGAAGGGGCGCAAGTTTAGCAATTGCGCCCGCCGCCGCCGTATAGTCCGCGGCATGAACCGCCCCGCCCCGATGATGCGCGTCCTGCCCTACCGCAAGCCCACCGAGGGCCGCGACTACTGGGTGTTCGACGACGTGCTGCCAGACGCCATGGTCGTGCGCGAGCGCTGCCTGGCCAAGCCCGATTGGGCGCTAGGCTTCCCGCACACCCAGGAAAGCTGGCCCGGCCGGCGCGCGATCCCGGCGCTGGAACCCGACGAACTGGCGGTGGTGGAGCAGCGCGTGCGCGCCGCCACCGGCGCCAAGCGGCTATGGGTGCAGCCGGCGCCCGACGGCAAGACCCTGAACCACAACTGCGTGCAGGTGGTGGGCGCGCGTGAGGCGCAGGCGCGGCCGCATACCGACGCGCGCTCGCTGTGCCGCTACGCCGGCGTGCTGTACCTGCTGCCCGACGCGCCGGCGGACTGCGGCACCAGCTTCTATCGCCAGCGCCTGCCGAACGGCCAGCTCGGCGGCAACACCGTCACCAAGCCGCACGACAACCTGGTGGAAGCACTCGGCACCCGCTTCGTGCCGCCCGACAGCTTCGTCGAGGACGTGCGCGTGCCCAACCGCTTCAACCGCCTGCTGGTGTACAGCGCCGCGCTGATCCACAGCGCCACCGCCTATTGCGGCAACGTGCTAGAGGACTCGCGCATGGCCGCAGTCCTGTTCTGGATGGCCTGAACCCTCGCCCCGGAACAATCCGGAACCATCCCGCCCCTGAGCGAAAAGGCCGCATTCCCGGCTTGGAACCGGCTTATTTCAGCTTGATCTCGCGCAGGCGCTCTTCCAAGTAGCCCTGGGCGGTGATCGGCTCGGGATAGCGACTGGGGTTGTCGGCGCTGACGCAGTTGGGCAGCACGTCGATCACGAAATCCGGGTTCGGGTGCAGGAAGAACGGGGTGGAATAGCGCGGCTGGCGCGCCTTCTCGCCGGGCGGGTTCACCACCCGGTGGGTGGTGGACGGCAGCACATGGTTGGTCAGGCGCTGCAGCATGTCGCCGATGTTGACCACGATGGTGTCGGCGTCCGCGGTGAACGCCACCCACTCGCCCTTGCGCGAGAGCACTTCCAGGCCTTCCGCGCTGGCGCCGACCTTCTGGGTGATCCGTTTGTTTCCCTCGGGCGCGCCGGCCCCCACGTTCGGGATCTCGTCGGCGGTGATCGGCGGATAGTGGATCGGGCGCAGGATCGAATTGCCGTTGTCGGTCTTGTCCGCGAAGTAGTTGCCGGGCAGCCCGAGATTCAGCGCCAGCGCCGACAGCACCCGCGCACCCAGCGCGTCCAGCGCGTCGTACAGCGCCAGTGCGCGCGCACGGAACTCCGGCACCTCCGCCGGCCACAGGTTGGGCGGCATCACGTCGGCGTACTTCTCGTCACGCAGCTCGCGGCCGACGTGCCAGAACTCCTTGAGATCGAAGTACTTGGCGCCCTTCGCGGTCTCCACCCCGAACGGGGTGTAGCCGCGTGCGCCGCCGCCGCCGGGCACGTGGTACTGCTTCTTGGTCTCCTCCGGCAGCGCGAAGAACGCGACGAAGGCGTCGTAGGCGCCGTCGATCACCTCCTGCGGGATGCCGTGGCCGCGGATGCCGGCGAAGCCCCATTCGCGGTAGGCGTTGCCCAGCTCGGCCACGAAGGCCTCGCGGTCGGTGTCGAAGCGGCGGATGTCGAGGGTCGGGATCTGCGGCTGGCTCATGGCATGGCTCGGGAAAATGGAGTTTGCCGCGCAGTATGTCGTCGCCGGCGCGCGCGGGGTTTGATCGGGATCAGGTCGCGGCCGCGCGCACGGCGTCGGCCAGGGCCTGCACGGTGGAGTCGACCAGCGCTGGGTCGTCGGCCTCGACCGTCACCCGCACCACCGGCTCGGTGCCGGACGGGCGCAGGAACGCGCGGCCACGGCCTTCCACGGCACGCTGAGCCTCGGCCAGGGCGGCCTGCACGCTGGCGGCCTCGGCCGGCTTCTGGCCGGCGGCGAAGCGCACGTTGACGGTCTTCTGCGGCAGCTTGCGCAGGCCTTGCAGCGCCTCGGCCAGGCCAATGCCGCGCCGGCGCAACACCTCCAGCACCTGCAGCGCGCTGACGATGCCGTCGCCGGTGCTGGCGCGGTCCAGGCACAGGATGTGGCCGCTGGCCTCGCCGCCGAGCACGCCGTCGTGCGCCAGCAGCTGCTGGTGCACGTAGCGGTCGCCGACCTTGGCGCGCACGAAGCCGATCCCGCGCGCCGCCAGCGCCTGCTCGAAGCCGTAGTTGGTCATCAGGGTGCCGACCACCGGCCCGCGCAGGCGGCCCGTGTCCTGCCAGTCGCAGGCCAGCACGTACAGCAGGTCGTCGCCGTCGCAGATGCGGCCGTCCGCATCCACGAACAGCACGCGGTCGCCGTCGCCGTCGAAGGCGATGCCCAGCTCGGCGCCGCTGGCGCGCACGCGCGCGGCCAGCGCCTCGGGATGGGTGGAGCCCACGCCCTCGTTGATGTTGACCCCGTTCGGCTCGACGCCGATCGCCTCCACCCGCGCGTCCAGCTCGCGCAGCACCAGCGGCGCCAGCTGGTAGGTGGCGCCGTTGGCGCAGTCCACCACGATCCGCATGCCGCCCAGCTGGAAGCCCTTGGGCACCGAGTTCTTGCAGGCCTCGACGTAGCGCCCGACGGTGTCGCGGGTGCGCACCGCCTTGCCCAGGCGTTCGGACGGCACGGTCCGGAACGGCTGCTCCAGCGCGGCCTCGATCGCCAGCTCGGTGGCGTCGTCCAGCTTCTCGCCCTGGGCCGAGAAGAACTTGATGCCGTTGTCGTGGTGCGGGTTGTGGGAGGCGGAGATCACGATCCCGCCGTCGGCGCGCATGGAGTGGGTGAGGTGCGCGACCGCCGGGGTCGGCATCGGCCCCATCAGCTGCACGTCCACGCCGGCCGCCACCAGCCCCGCTTCCAGCGCGGCCTCGAACATGTAATTGGAGATGCGGGTGTCCTTGCCGATCACCACCATCGGCTTGCGCCATTCCTGGCGGTCGCGCGCGGCGGCCGCCAGCGCGTGCCCGTAGGCATTGCCAAGGCGCAGCACGAAATCGGCCGAGATCGCGCCCTCGCCCACCCGCCCGCGGATGCCGTCGGTGCCGAAGTAGCGGCGCGCGCTCACGCCGCCTCCGTGGCGTCCACCGGCACCGGTTGCCTCATCAGCAGGGCCAGCAGGTGGGCCAGCCGCTCGCGCATCTCGGCGAAGATACGGCCGGCCTCGCGCGCCGCCGTGTCGTCGAGCTTCATCTTGCGCGTCACGGCGTCGAACTTGGTGTAGTCGGACGCGACCAGCCCGTAGGCCGAGATCACGCCGGCATTGGGCGGCACGACGATGGTCGAGATGCCGAGC
>JBKBXH010000096.1:0-5410 GCA_046313655.1 Thermomonas sp.
ACGGCACCGCGCTGACGCCGGACACGCTGAAGGGCCACTGGACCGCCGTGTTCCTCGGCTTCACCCACTGCCCGGACGTCTGCCCCACCACCCTGGCGGAAATGGCCGGCGCGCAGAAGCAGTGGGCCGCACTGCCGGAGGCCACCCGCCCGCGGGTGCTGTTCGTCTCCGCCGACCCCGAGCGCGACACCCCCGAGATCGTCGCCCGCTACGCCCATGCCTTCCATCCCGACACCCTGGCCGCCACCGCGCCGTTGCCGCAGCTGGAAACCTTCGCCCGCTCGCTGTCGCTGGTGTTCATGAAGGTGCCCGGCCCCAGCGGCGATGCGGCCGACTACAGCATCGACCATAGCGCCGCGCTGGTGCTGCTGGACCCACAGGCTCGCATGGCCGGCGTGGTGCAGCCGCCGTTCGACGTGAAGGGCATCGCGGCCGACCTTGAAGCACTGACCGCCCAAGCCGCCAACCACGCGAGCGCGAAATAACCGCCGAAAGGGCATCAATGCCCTTCCCGCCACGGCCCTCACCTCACGGCCGCCGTTCCCGCGTAGGCGGGAATCGCTCCTTGCGATACTTTCCCACCCTGCCAACCTCAAGCGATCCCCGCCTGCGCGGGGATGACGAGCAACCACCATGAGCCCCGTCACCGCCCTCACCTACGTGCTGCCGCACCGCCTGCTGTCCTCGCTGGCGCGGCGGCTGGCCTATTCCACCAACCGCGCGGTCAAGCAGTGGCTGATCGACACCGTGACCCGCAAGTTCGGCGTGGACCTGGGCGAAGCCGCGGAGCCCGACCCCACCGCCTACCCCAGCTTCAACGCGTTCTTCACCCGCGCGCTGAAGCCCGGCGCGCGCACGCCCGACGCCGACCCGCGCGCCCTGCTGATGCCGGCTGACGGCCATATCAGCCAGTGCGGGCCCATTGTTGATGGCCGCATTTTCCAGGCCAAGGGCCAGGGCTTCACCGCCGCCGAACTGCTGGGCAGCGAGGCCGATGCCGCTCCGTTCCGCGACGGCTGCTTCGCCACCGTGTACCTGTCGCCGCGCGACTACCACCGCGTGCACATGCCGTGGACCGGCACCCTGCGCGAAACCGTGCACGTGCCCGGCCGCCTGTTCTCGGTGGGCGTGGATGCCGTAGCCAGCGTGCCGCGCCTGTTCGCCCGCAACGAGCGCCTGGTCTGTCACTTCGACACCGACTTCGGCCCCATGGTGCAGGTGATGGTGGGCGCGCTGCTGGTCTCCGGGGTGGAAACCGTGTGGGGCGGCGTGGAAATCCCCGCCTATGGCGACGCCATCACCCGCAAGGACTACCGCGGCCGCGGCATCACCCTGGAACGCTTCGCCGAGATGGCCCGCTTCAACTACGGCAGCACCGTCATCGTGCTGCTGCCCAAGGGCGCGGCCACGCTGGACCCGGTGCTGCACGCCGAATCCCCGGTGCGGCTGGGGGAACGGCTGGCGCTGCTGTAATGACCCAGCGGCGTGGGAGTGTCAGAATTTCCGTGTGTGAGGTGGTTTTCTGAATCGGCCTTCGTGCCGCTCAGCGCGGCGCGAGGATGAAGCGGTCTCCGTACAGTATCGCAAACTGGTTCATCGCCGATTTCCACTCCTTGCTCGCCCGCTTCCAGTCGGCGGTGATGTTGCGCAGGGCCCCGCAACCGGAACATATCGCCCCACCGCAGGCTCCCGCAAATCCGCGCATTACGTCTTCTTCGCCTTCCCGCCCACCCTCGCCTTCTTGACCTTCGGCGCCGGCATCAACACCGCCGTTTCCAGCAGCAGTTCCCGCAGGCGGTCGGCGTCGTCCAGCAGCTCATCCGCCACCAGGTAGTCCTTGGCACCGGGATACGGTGGGCGCTGCGGCAGGTGCGGGGCCAGCCGCGTGGCGGCGGCGGAGGGTTTGACGAACAGGCTGTTGTCGCAGGCGAAGGCCACCACGTTCTCGTCCACGTACAGGGCGTATTCCCCGAACATGCGGCGGTGGGTCAGGCGGGTGCCCAGCCCGGCCTGTTCAACGAGATACGCGATGAAGTCGGTGTCGGTGACCACGGCATGGGGCGTGCGGCCGGGCGGGCCGGCGGGGCTCCACGATAGCGCGGGTGTTGGAGGAGGATCGATTCCCGCGTTCGCGGGAATGACGGGCAGGAAGGCGGGGATGACGGGCAACCGTGCCTGCGGGGGATTATGCGCGAGGAGCGATCCCCGCCTTCGCGGGGATGACGAGCAAGATGCAGGGATGACGAGCGATAAGCGGCGATGATGCGCTGGAGAAAGTCCGGCCGCGCGGCCGGACTCAGCCACAGTCTTCGGGTATCAACGTCCGGCTCAGCCGCAGCCTTCCAGTTTCAACACCTGCCCCGGCTTGATCGCGTACCTGGGCTTCTTCAGCTTGTTGGCCTTGGCCAGGTCGCCGAGGTCGCACTGCAGCTTGCGGGCGATGCCGTGCAGGGTGTCGCCGTGCTGCACCTTGTAGCTGCGCGGGCGGGCGGGCTTGCGCTCCGCCGGTGCGGCGGCGGGCGGCGCCGTTGCCCGGGCCGTTGGCGGGGATGGGGTCGCCCACCCGCACCAGTGCGGACTGCACGTTGCTGGCCACCAGCTGCTGGGCCAGTTCCAGGCGCTTGCCGCGGATGCAGTTGAAGCGGTACAGCCAGCCGATGCGGGTGGTGGCGTTGAGCGCAGTGCCGGCCGGCAGCATCACGTCGGGGCTCCAGCGCGGGTTGAGGTTGCGCAGCGCGCGCAGGTAGCCATCGCGCGAGCCCCAGTTGCCGAGGCAGATGGTGAGCTCGTACAGCGAGGCCGGCTGCGACAGGGTGATGGTGGACGGGCGCGCGCTGACCTTGGGCCAGCGGATGCCGTATTCCTTCGGGTGCAGGAACAGCCATGCCGCGGCGATCACCATCGGCACGTAGTCCTTGGTTTCCGCCGGGAACTGGTTGTACACGTCGATGTCCCAGAAGCTGCGGCCGCCGGTGGCCTGGTACACGCGCAGGGCGCGGCCTTCGCCGCCGTTGTAGCCGGCCAGCGACAGTTCGATGCTGTTGCCGAGCTGGGCCATGCGCTCGCTCAGGTACTGCGCGGCGGCATCGGCGGCGGCGCGCGGGTCGTAGCGGGTGTCGAAGCCGCTGCCGTCGTCGCCCAAACCGAAGCGGCGGCCGGTGGCCGGCATGAACTGCAGCGGGCCGACCGCCCCGGCGCGCGAGCCGGCATGCACCTTGCCGTTCGATTCCTTGGCCAGGATGCCGAACAGCAGCGCCTCCGGCAGGCCGTAGCGGCGGAACGCGGGCGACATCAGGTGCTGCATGTAGCGGTAGTTCTCGTAGCTGTCCATCAGCGACGGCCGCATGTCGGTGAGCCAGCGGCGGATGCCGGCCTGCACCGCGGGGTTGAACTGCACCATCTTCACGAAGCGCTGGCCGTCCTCGCTCAGCAGCGCGGCCGCGCTGGCGGAATCGGGCACGGCGGCGGCGGTGAAGTCGCGCTCGTCCAGCGGGTCGCCGCCCTCGTCGCCGGCGGCGGCATCGTCGAAGCGCGGGGTGTCCTGCAGCAGGCGCTCGTAGGTGGCCAGCATCTGCTCCACCTCGCAACCGCGCTGCTTGCCGCAGGCATCCACCACCGCCTTCATCTCGGCCAACGCGGCGGTGGTGGCCTTGGCCGCAGAATCCTCGTCCTCGGCCTGCATGGCGTCGCGGTAGCGCTGCTCGGCGTCGTTCATGCGCTGCTGCAGCGCCGCCACCGCGGCCTGCTCGCGGCGCGATTCGGCCGCACCGCCGCCGCGCTCACGCCGCGCCTCGTCGGCATGGGCGGGCAGGCTGAGGGCCGCCAGCAGCGGCAGCAAAACGGTGGCGGCGGAACGAAGGTGCATCGGCGGGCATCGGCAGTGCGTGGGGGCAGGCAGGGTAGCCGCGGCGGCCGCGCAGGGGCAAGGTTCGCGGCGTGAATGCGCGGGCTTGGCGATAGAATCCGGCGCATCCCCCGAACCCCGACGGAGCATGCGCATGGATCCCATCCTGGTCGGCAAGGCCATCACCACCGGGGACGGCGACCCGGTGTACCTGCAGCCGGGGTTCGGCAACCGCCACGGGCTGGTGGCCGGCGCCACCGGCACCGGCAAGACGGTGACCCTGATGACGCTGGCGGAAGGCTTCAGCCGGCTGGGCGTGCCGGTGTTCCTGGCCGACGTGAAGGGCGACGTGGCCGGGCTGGCGGTGCCGGGCACGCCCAGCGAGAAGCTGCAGGCGCGCATCGCCCAGCTGGGCATCGCGGACTACCGCAACGAAGCCGCGCCGGTGGTGTTCTGGGACCTGTGGGGCAAGGCCGGGCATCCAGTGCGCGCCACCATCAGCGAGATCGGCCCCACCCTGCTCGGCCGCATCCTCGAGCTCAACGACACCCAGGCCGGGGTGCTGGACATCGTGTTCAAGCTGGCCGATGACCGCGGCCTGCTGCTGCTCGACCTGCCCGACCTGCGCGCGCTGCTGGCCCTGATCGCGGAGGAGCGCAAGGACATCAGCACCAGCTACGGGCTGGTGAGCACGCAGTCGATCGGCGCGATCCAGCGCGCGCTGCTGCGGCTGGAGCAGGAGGGCGCCGACCAGTTCTTCGGCGAGCCGGCGCTGGAACTGGCCGACCTGATGCGCACCACCCCCGACGGCCGCGGGGTGGTGAACATCCTCGCCGCCGACCAGCTGGTGCTGAAGCCGCGGCTGTATTCCAGCTTCCTGCTGTGGCTGCTGTCGGAGCTGTTCGAGACGCTGCCGGAGGTGGGCGACCTCGACAAGCCCAAGCTCGTCTTCGTGTTCGACGAGGCGCACCTGCTGTTCGACGACGCCCCGGCCGCGCTGCAGCAGCGGATCGAGCAGGTGGTGCGGCTGATCCGTTCCAAGGGCGTGGGCGTGTACTTCTGCTCGCAGTTCCCGGACGACGTGCCGGCCAACGTGCTCGGCCAGCTCGGCAACCGCTTCCAGCACGCGCTGCGCGCCTATACCCCGCGCGACCAGAAGGCGGTGCGCACGGCGGCCGAGACCTTCGTGGCCAATCCCGCGCTGGACGTGGCGCAGGCGATCGGCCAGCTCGGCGTGGGCGAGGCGCTGGTGTCCACCTTGCAGGGCAAGGGCGTGCCGATGCCGGTGGAGCGCACGCTGATCGCGCCGCCGCGCTGCCGGATGGGCGCGATCACCGATGCCGAGCGCGCGCAGGTGCGCGCCGGCAGCCCGGTGGGCGGCAAGTACGACACCCGCATCGACCGCGAATCCGCGGCGGAGCTGCTGGCGAAGAAGGCCGAGACGCGCGCCGAGCAGGCGCAGGCACCGGCCGCCAAGACCGCGGAATCGGAGCCGGCCGGCGATGGCAACGGCTTCGGCCAGGCGGTGAAGGATGCGCTGTTCGGCACCAAGCGCCGGCAGGGCAT
>JBKBXH010000097.1:0-5409 GCA_046313655.1 Thermomonas sp.
TGGCGAACGCCAGCACGGTGATCGCTACCAGCAGCACGGCCCACAGCAGCATCACCGGCTTGTTGCGCAGGACCGCGTTCACGCTGGAGACGCAGGCGGTGACCATGTCCACGTCGCGGTCGGCGACCATCGGCAGGGAAAACGCGGACATCGCGAACGTGAAGGCGGCGAACACCGCGCCAACCCCGCTGCCGACGAGCAGGTATTCGGCCAGGCCGGCGGCGTCGCCCTCCTGCATCGGCCACAGCGCGCTAAGCATCATCCCCGCGCGCGACCACAGCAGGATCACCACGCCCTGCCCCAGCGCATACACCCCGGCCTGGCCCAGCACCCGCCGCATCATCGCAAGCGAGCCGCGCAGACTGGGCGTGCCGCCGCGCTCCAGGCTGCGGCTGACGCAGTACAGCCCCGCCGCCAGCAGCGGCGCCACGAACACGAACCCGGACAGCAGCGTGGCCAGCAGCGCGAACCGGCCCAGCCACCAGGCCAGCGCGCTCACCGCCAGGCTCAGGGCGACGATCGCGATGCCGAACGCCAAGCTGATACCCGGCGCGCGCCGCAGGTCGTGCCAACCGAGTGCCAGCCAGCGCCAGGGCGCGTCCCATCCCGGCTGCCGGCAGGGCACCGCGAATGGCCGCGGCACGGGGTCCTGCGGATGCGGAGGCGGCGGAGCATGCATGCCGCGACGCTAGCAAAGCCGGCCCGGCCGCGCATGCTGCGGCCGCACAGCCGGCCACGCCTGCATCCATCCTGCGCCGCCCGGGCGTAAGCTGGGTTGTCCCCCCCCCCGCCTGGAGCGTCCCATGCGCCGTCTTGCCCTCGCCTGCCTGCTCGCCGCCGCCCTTCCCTCCGTCGCGCTAGCCGCGCTCAAGCCCGGCACGCCCGCGCCGATGTTCAGCGCGCCGGCATTCCTCGCCGCGCAGCCCTTCACCTTCGACCTCAAGGCCGCGCTGGCCAAGGGCCCGGTGGTGGTCTATTTCTTCCCGGCCGCCTTCACCCCGGGGTGTAACGTCGAAGCCGCGGCGTTCTCGCAGGCGATCGACAAGTTCAAGGCGCACGGCGCCAGCGTGATCGGCGTCACCGCCGGCAACATCGGCCAGCTGGCGGAATTCTCCAAGGACACCGAGAAGTGCGCTGGCAAGTTCCCGGTCGCCGCCGACGAGGGCGCGAAGATCGCCAAGACCTTCGATGCCACGATGCTGCTGAAGCCGGACCTGTCCAGCCGCACGTCCTACCTGATCGGGCAGGACGGCCGCATCCTCGCCGAGTACGACTCGATGAACCCCAACCAGCACGTCAAGCAGATGCTGGACGCGCTGCAGGCCGCGCAGGCCGGTGCCGGCGGCAAGGGCACGGCCAGCAAGACCCCGGCCGCGCCGGCCGCGAAGCCATCCCCCAAGTCATCCGCCAAGGGCGGCTGAGGCGTGCCGGGCCGCGTAGCCGCGGCCCCGGGACAATCCTGCCTGCCGACGCTCAGCGCCGGCAGGTGTTGACGCCGATCAGCCTGTACAGCGGGCAGAAATTGAACAGTCCGGTGGCCAGCGGGACCACCCCGATCCAGGCCCAGGCCGGGCCGCCGAGCACGGCCCAGGCGATCAGCGCCAGGCCGACCAGGATCCGCAGCCACTTGTCGATGCCACCCACGTTCGCCTGCATGACGCGCTCCTCCCGTTAGGCGGCGCTCCGAGGGAGTCCCGGTGCCGCGCCACGAGTATGCACCCGCCGCCCGCCCGTCGCAGGGCCGGGCGGCGGGCGACCGGCATCACCAGATGCGCACGCGCTGTTCCGGCGCCAGGTACATGGCGTCGCCCGGCTTCACGTCGAAGGCGCGGTACCACGCGTCCAGGTTCCGCAGCGGGCCGTTGGCGCGGAACATCACCGGCGAGTGCGGGTCGGTCTTGATCAGCCGCAGCAGCGCCTCGTCACGGTACTTGCCCTTCCACACCTGGGCCCAGGCCAGGTAGAAGCGCTGGTCGCCGGTCAGGCCGTCGATCACCGGCGCCGGCTTGCCCTTCAGGCTGAGCTGGTAGGCGGTGTAGGCCATCGACAGGCCGCCGAGGTCGCCGATGTTCTCGCCCATGGTCAGCCCGCCGTTCACGCACTGGCCCGGCAGCGGGCAGTAGGCGTCGTACTGCGCGCCCAGCGCCTTGGTGCGCGCCTCGAAGCGGGCGCGGTCCTCGTCGGTCCACCAGTTGCGCTGGATGCCGTCGGCGTCCGACTTGCTGCCCTGGTCGTCGAAGCCGTGGCCCATCTCGTGGCCGATCACCGCGCCGATGCCGCCGTAGTTCACCGCCGGATCGGCGTTCACGTCGAAGAACGGCGGCTGCAGGATGGCAGCCGGGAACACGATCTCGTTGAACGCCGAGTTGTAGTAAGCGTTCACCGTCTGTGGGGTCATGCCCCACTCCTCGCGGTCGGTCTTCTGCCCGACCCGGCGGTTCTGGTCGGCGCGGTTGAACTTGCGCAGCGCCACCGCATTGCCCAGCAGGTCGTCCGGCTTGATGGCGACGCTGGAATAGTCCTTCCACTTCGACGGATAGCCGATCTTGGGACGGAAGGTGGACAGCTTGCGGAAAGCCTCGGCCTTGGTGGCATCGCCCATCCAGTCCAGCTGCTCGATGTTCTTGCGCAGCGCCGCGCGCAGGTTCTCCACCAGCTGGTCCATCGCCGCCTTCGATTCCGGCTTGAAGTAGCGCGCGACGTACAGCTCGCCGAGGGCGTCACCCAGCCCGTTGCGCGCGCCTTGGCGTCGGCCCCGGTGATGCCGGCGAAGCCCAGCATGCGCTGGATGTGGGCCACGTAGGCCTCGCGGATCTTGGCGAAGCGCGGGTCGGGGTTGAGGTAGTAGTCGCGGTCCGGCAGGCCCAGGCCGCCGACCCCCAGGTTGACCTGGTAGCGGTCGGGGTTCTTGCGGTCGATGCCGACATAGAACCCGAACGGCGCATCGCTGCCGTCGATCCCGGCCTCGCCGAACGCCGCCACCAGCTTGTCCTTGCCGTCGATCGCCGCGATCTTGTCCAGCACCGGCTGCAGCGGCTTGATCCCCGCGGCGTCGCGGGTGGCGCGGTCGGTGAAGCTCAGGTAGTAGTCGCGCAGCTTCTGCGCATTGCTGCCCGGGGCGAGGTCCTTGCGCGCCAGCAGCCCGTCCATGATCGCGCGGGTCTGCTCCTCGGCGCGGTCGCGCAACTGGTTGAACGAACCGTAGTTGGTCTCGTAATCCTTCAGCTGGTAGGTGTCGATCCAGTGGCCGCTGGCATAGCGGTTGAAGTCGTCGCCCGGTTTCACCGCGAGGTCGCGCGCGGACAGGTCCACGCCGAAATCGCCGATCTGGGCCTTGCCGGCCGGGGTGGCGGCGATCGCGGTGGCTGCGGCCAGTGCGCCGGCGATGCCGAGGACGAGCAGGGAACGCTTCATGGATCGGTGCCTGTGGTCATTGAGAATCTCTGAGGATAGCCGCTGGCGACCGCTAGCGCCCGTGACTTTGGTTGGCCCCGGGCGCTCCGGCCCGACCGGGCACGCGGCCCGAGGCGCCACCCGAGCGGGCCTTCCGGCACTGGGCGCGGCCGCGCGCAGCCCGTATCGTGGCGGTTTCGATCGACTGGGGAGCTTTCCGGATGCGCCATCGCCTGCTGGCCGTGACCTTGACCACCCTCCTCGCCGGCTGCGGCGGGCCGCAAACACCGCCGCCCCCGGCCGCCGGCACGGCGACCGCCCCGGCCAGCGACGCCAATGCCGCCTTCGCCGCGCTGTCGCGGCAGGCGGTGGACGACTGGATGCGGCTGTCGCCGGTGGCGGCCACCCAGGCCGGCGACCACCGCTTCGACCGCGCGCTGGACGACCTCAGCGCCGCCGGCCGCCAGCGCCGGGTGGACACCAGCAAGGCGCTGCTGGCCAAGCTCGATGCCATCGATGCCGGCAAGCTCTCGCGCGAGAACCAGGTGGATGCCGCCCTGCTGCGCAACCAGCTGCAGTCGGACATCTGGAGCAACGACGTGCTGCAGGACTGGGCCTGGGATCCGCAGCTGTACGGCGGGCTGGCCGGCGGCGCCATCTACGGCCTGATGGCGCGCGATTTCGCGCCGCTGCCGGAGCGCATCGCCGCCGCCACCGCGCGCATGGAGAAGCTGCCGGCGCTGTTCGCGCAGGCGCGCGCCAACCTCGACCCGGCGCGGGTGCCGAAGATCCACGCGCAGACGGTGGCGCGCCAGAACGCCGGGATCCTGTCGATCGTCGATACCTTCATCACCCCGCACCTGGACGCACTGCCGGCCGCCGACGCCGCGCGCACCCGCGCCGCGATCGCCACGCTCAAGCAGGCGGTGGACGAGCAGCAGGCCTGGCTGGACAGGACCCTGGTGCCGAACGCCAAGGGCGACTTCCGCATCGGCGCGGACAAGTACGACCAGAAGCTGAAATTCGCGCTGTCCTCCTCGCTCTCGCGCGCCGAGATCAAGCAGCGCGCCGAAGCCGAGATGCAGCGCGTGCGCGCGCAGATGTACGCCATCGCCCGCACCGTGCTGGCCGGCAAGGCCGGGGCGCCGGCGCTGCCGGAGCAGCCGACCGACGCGCAGCGGCAGGCGGCGATCGAGGCCGCGCTGGAGCTGGCGTATGCCGACCACCCGGCGCGCGACAAGGTGGTGGACGACGCCAAGGCGGCGCTGGAATCGGCCACCACGTTCGTGCGCCGCAAGGACCTGGTGACCCTGCCGGACGCGCCGGTGGACGTGATCCTGATGCCGGAGTTCCAGCGCGGCGTGGCGGTGGCCTACTGCGACTCGCCGGGCCCGCTCGACAAGGGCCAGAAGACGTTCTACGCGATCTCGCCGATCCCGGACGACTGGAGCCGGGCGCAGGCCGATTCGTTCCTGCGCGAATACAACAGCCGCATGATCCAGCTGTTGTCGATCCACGAGGGCATCCCCGGCCACTACCTGGAGGGCTGGCACTCGGCCAAGTACCCGTCGATGCTGCGCGGCGTGCTGCGTTCCGGGGTGTTCGCGGAAGGCTGGGCGGTCTATACCGAGCGGATGATGCAGGAGCAGGGCTACCTAGACGGCGACCCGCTGTTCCACCTGGTGCAGCTGAAGTTCTACCTGCGCACCATCGCCAACGCGCTGCTCGACCAGGGCGTGCACGTGGACGGCTGGAGCCGCGAGCAGGCCATGCACCTGATGACCCACGACGCCTTCCAGCAGGAAAGCGAGGCCGCCGGCAAGTGGGTGCGCGCCCAGCTCACCTCGGCGCAGCTGCCCACCTATTTCGTCGGCGTGCAGGAGCACCTGGACCTGCGCGAGGCGATGCGGCGCAAGTTGGGGGACCGCTTCGACCTCAAGGCCTACCACGACCAGGTGCTGTCCTACGGCGCGCCGCCGGTGCGCTACGTGCGCGAACTGATGCTGGACGAGCCGA
>JBKBXH010000098.1:0-5312 GCA_046313655.1 Thermomonas sp.
GCCGGAGGTGCCGTCGCAGCGTGCGGAGCAGTCGGACCAGCTCTGCGGCGTGTACTCGCAGGCCGGGGCCGAAGCACGGCTGCTCGCAGGGGCGGAAGCACGGCTGCTCGCCGGCGCCTGCAGCAGCGCGCACGGGTCGTCGCCGCGCAGCCCCGCGCGCAGCGCATGCGCGTAGAACGCGTGCAGGCAGGCCAGCAGGCGCGCCGTGCTGCGCGCGGCATAGCCAGCGCCGGCGCGCATCGCCAGATAGTCGAACAGCGCGCCACGGTCGGCCTGCAGCAGCGGCGCCCGGCCACTGCCGCGCAGCCAGCGCGCCAGCGCCTGCAGGTCGGCGCGGTAGGCGGCCAGGGTGGCGGCGGCCAGCCCGCGCTCGGCCCACAGCGCGTCCAGGAAGCGCTCGATCGCCTGCGCGTCCTCCGCGTCCAGCGGCGGCAGGCGGTGGATGTCGCGGCGGCGGTCGGCGGCACTCGGCATCACCCAAGGGTAGCGGCCGCCACGCGCGGCGTCTGTATCCTGTGGCGATGCCCGACCGCCCTGCTGCCCTCATCGGCTGGCGCCTGCTGGCGCTGCTGTACGACCTGTTCCCGGCGCTGGCGCTGTGGTTCGTGATCGCCGCGGCCTTCACCCTGGCGCATGGCGACGCGGTGCGCGGCGGCGCGCTGGGGCTGCTGGAGTTCGCCGCGCTGTGGCTGGTGGCGGGGCTGTACGCGACCTGGAGCTGGCACCGCGGCGGCCAGACCATCGGCATGCGGCCGTGGCGGCTGCGCCTGGTGGCCGCCGACGGCGGCCGCCCCGGTTGGCGCGCGCTGTGGCTGCGCTATGCGCTGGGCGGGGTGTCGCTGCTGGCCGGCGGGGTCGGCTTCTGGTGGGCGTGGCTCGACCGCGACCGCCTGACCTGGCACGACCGCCTCAGCCGCACGCGCCTGCTCCGCGGGCAGGCATCGCCGGCGGCGTGAGCCACACGCCTCACCGGCTGCGGCGGCGGAACAGGCTCCACGACAGCGCCAGCATTGCCAATGGCGGCAACGCGTAGGCGATCCTGAAATCGAAGCGGTAGATGCCGGCCAGCTTGGACGCGATCATCTGCAGCATCCAGAAGCCGAGCGCGAACACGATCCCGACGAACACCCGCTTGCCGTAGCCGCCGCTGCGCAGCGAGCCGAACGCGAACGGCATCGCCGCCAGGCACAGCGCCAGCACGTTGAACGGATAGAACCAGCGGCTCCAGTACACGTTCTCGAAATCGGCCGAATCCAGGTGGTTGCGGCGGCGATAGTCGATGCTGGCGCGCAGCTCGCTGCTGCTCATGTTGCCCGGGCGGGTGATGCTGGAGGCCAGCGCGGACTGGTCCAGCTTCGAATCCCAGCGCTCCTGCGCCACCCGGCTGCGCTGCACCGACTTCGGCCCGAACACGGTGCGCTCCACCCCGTGCAGCAGCCACTGGCCGTCGCGGTGCTCGGCCATGTCCACGTTGGCGATCGACAGCAGGCGGCCGTCCTCGCCGAACTGGAACAGGCGCACCCCGCGCAGCTCGAGCCAGCGCTCGTTGCCGCGCTGCTTCTCCTCGCCGCCGTGGGCGTTCAGGAACATGTCGCCCTCGCGCGCCCACAGCCCGCTGTAGCGCGACACCGCCATGTCGCTGTGGCGCACCGCCTTGATCGCCTGCGCGCGGTCGTCGCCCCACGGCGCCAGGGTCTCGCCGTTGACCACCATCAGCACGGTCACCAGCGCCAGCGCCGACAGCACCGAGGCCGCCAGCCGCGACCGCGACACCCCCACCGCGCGCAGGATGGTGAGTTCGGACGTGGCCGCCAGCTGGCCCAGGCCCAGCAGCATGCCGATCACCGCGGCGGTCGGGAACAGCACGTAGGCGCGGCTGGGGATGGTCAGCCCGGTGGCGGCGATGGCGTGGTTGATGGTGTAGCCGCCGCGGCCCAGCTCGCCCATCTCGCCGACGAAGGCCAGCACCACGTCCAGCCCCAGCAGCACGCCCCAGGCCAGCAGCACGCCGCCGAACACGACCCGCGCCAGGTAGAGATCGTGCAACCGCGGCCAGCGCTTCACTGCGCCCCCTTCGGGCGCGCCAGGCGGCCGTCGCGGGCGTACAGCCAGGCCGCCAGCGCCAGCAGCGGCAGCAGCAGCCACCACAGGCCGGCGGCGGCGGGGATCCGCCCCTCCGCCAGCCACTGGGTGCCGAGCACCATCAGGAACAGGCTGACCAGGTAAACCAGGAACGCCAGCAGCATCGCGCCATAGCGCGACTGCCGCGGCCCGCTGCGCGCCAGCGGCACCGCCAGCAGCGCCAGCGCCAGCGCCAGCAGCGGCGGGGCGATCCGCCAGTGCAGCTCGGCCTGCGCCGCCGGGGCCGGGTTGCCCAGCAGGGCCGGGGTCGGGAGCAGCTCGGGATCGTTGAGCTGGCGGTTGTCGTCGGCGGTGGGCAGCTCCATCTCGTTGCGGCGGTAGCGCATCAGCCGGTAGTCGAGGTCGGGGCCGGCCGCCGGGCCTTCCACCCGGAATCCGTCCAGCAGCGCCAGCACGCGCGCACCGTGGTCGCGGTACAGCTCGCCGCTGCGCGCGGTGGCCACGTCGATGCGCTCGCCGCGCTCGCGGAACAGGAACACCCGCGCCAGCTTGGTGCCGTCGTTCGACATCTCGCCGGCATAGGCCACGCCGCCGTTCGACAGCGGGGTGAAGCGGCCCGGCTCCAGCCCGGCCACCAGCAGGTTCTTGTTGGCCTCGATCACCATCCCGCGCGCCAGCCGGTTGGCCCACGGCCCCAGCCACAGCGAGCAGCCCGCGATCACCAGCAACACCGGCAGCACCGCCCCCGCCAGCGGCCGCAGCACGCGCGCCGGGCCCACCCCGACCGCCGCCAGCACGTGCATCTCGGAATCCCTGTACAGCCGCCCGACCGCCAGCAGCAGGCCCAGCAGCAGCGCCAGCGGCAGGATCATCGGCAGGTAGCCGAGCAGGCGCAGGCCCAGCTGCGACAGCAGCAGCGCCGGCGGCAGCTTGCCGCGCGCCATCTCGCCGATCAGGTCGGCGAACAGCCCGCCCAGGCTGACCATGCCCAGCACCACCAGCGCCGCCACCACGGCACGCGCGAATTCGGCACTCAGGTAGCGGTCCAGCTTCGGCATCGGGCCCGGTTGCTTTAGAATCGGAAGTCCACTTTCGCGCGGCATCGCCGCCCGAGCGCAGGCCGCGCATTGTATGCCACGCCGCCCGCGCCACCCGCCCGGCGCACCCGGCCCGGTGTCACTTGCTTCCATGCACGCCCACGCACGACCCCGCACGCAGACCCGCACGCAGACCCGCACACAAAACAGGTACGTTGATCGATGAGCCTCGAATTCAGCCTGAACCAGACCGCCCCCGCCACCGCCGCCGTCGATTGCGTGGTGGTCGGCGCCTTCGCCGATGGCCGCCTGACCGCCGCCGGACAGCAACTGGATGCCGCCTGCGGCGGCCGCCTCGCGGCGCTGGTGGCGCGCGGCGACGTGGAAGGCAAGCCCGGCAAGACCGCCCTGCTGCACGACCTGCCCGGGATCGCCGCGCCGCGGGTGCTGGTGGTGGGCCTGGGCGAGGCCGGCAAGTTCGGCCCGGCGCAGTACCTCAAGGCGGTCGGCGACGCCGCGCGCGCGCTGAAGACCGGCCCGGTCGAATCCGCCCTGCTCACCCTGTGCGAGGTGGCGGTGAAGGACCGCGACGCCGCCTGGGCGATCCGCCAGGCCGTGATCGCCGCCGACCACGCCTGCTACCGCTACACCGCCACCCTCGGCAGCGCCAGCAAGAAGCGCGAGCACAAGGGGATGGCGCGGCTGCAGCTGGCCGGCGACGACGCCACCGCGCTGGCCCGGGGCATCGCCATTGCCAAGGGCGTGGCCTTCACCCGCGAGCTGGGCAACCTGCCGCCCAACGTTTGCAACCCGGCCTACCTGGCCGAGCAGGCGCAGGCGCTGGCCGCGACCCACGCCAAGGTGGAGTGCGAGGTGCTGGACGAGGCGGCGATGCAGGCGCTCGGCATGGGCGCGCTGCTGGCGGTCGCGCGCGGCAGCGCGCCGCGCCCGCGCCTGATCGTGCTGAAGTACGCCAACGGCGGCGACGCCAAGCCCTACGTGCTGGTCGGCAAGGGCATCACCTTCGACACCGGCGGTGTCAACCTCAAGGTGCAGGGCGGCGTCGAGGAGATGAAGTACGACATGTGCGGCGCCGGCAGCGTGCTCGGCACCTTCGTGGCCGCGGTCGAGATGCAGCTGCCGCTGAACCTGGTGTGCATCGCCGCGGCGGTGGAGAACGCCATCGACGGCAACAGCTACCGCCCCTCGGACGTGATCACCAGCATGTCCGGCAAGACCATCGAGGTCGGCAACACCGACGCCGAGGGCCGCCTGATCCTGTGCGACGCGCTCACCTATGCGCAGCGCTTCCAGCCGGCGGCGCTGGTCGACGTGGCCACCCTCACCGGTGCCTGCGTGATCGCGCTGGGCAAGCCCGCCACCGGGGTGATGACCACCGCCAGCCAGGACCTGGCGCGCGAGCTGCTGGACGCGGGCGAGACCGCGCACGACCGCGGCTGGCAGCTGCCGCTGTGGGACGACTACCAGCCGCTGCTGGATTCCGCGTTCGCCGACGTCTACAACATCGGCGGCCGCTGGGCCGGCGCGATCACCGCCGGCTGCTTTCTGTCGCGCTTCACCGAAGGCCAGCGCTGGGCGCACCTGGACATCGCGGGCAGCGCCTCCGAGGACGGCAAGATGGGCATGGCCACCGGCCGCCCGGTCGGCATGCTCAGCCAGTGGCTGCTGGACCGGGTTGTGTAAGCGCCGATGCCGCGCGCCGATTTCTACCTGATCGACAAGCCGCGCTTCCGCGAGCAGCCGCTGCTACTGGTGTGCGAGCTGGCGCGCAAGGCGCATGCCAGCGGCCAGCCCACCCTCATCCTGGCGCGCGACCAGGCCCAGGCCGAGGCGCTGGACGACCTGCTGTGGGCGTTCGATCCGGACGAATACCTGCCGCACCAAATCGCCGGGCAGGACGAGGACGAGGACGAGGCCCCGGTCCTGATCGCGCCGCCGGAGATCGACGCGCCGCTGCGCCCGCTGCTGATCAACCTGCGCGACGCCCCGCCGGCCGGTGCGTTCGAGCGCGTGCTGGAAGTGGTGCCAGCCGACCCGACCGCGCGCGGCCCGCTGCGCGAGCGCTGGAAGCACTACCAGGCGCTGGGCGTCGCGCTGAAGAAATACGATATGTGACCCTGCCGCCGTTTCCGCGCAGGCGGGAACCCGGCCCTGGCGATGGATCGCGGGGCC
>JBKBXH010000099.1:0-5307 GCA_046313655.1 Thermomonas sp.
GATCTGGTTCACCAGCTCCACCGAGTTCTGGTCGCCGGCCGCGCGCTGCTCGAGGGCAGCCACGCGGTCGGCCAGGCTGGGGGCGCGCTGGGCGAATGCCACCGGCGGTGCAAGCAGCACCGCCGCGGCCAGCAACAAGGCGCGCGAACGCATCACTTGTCGGTGTAGATCAGTTCGACGCGACGGTTCTTGGACCAGCAGTCCTCGTTGTGCTCGGCGCAGACCGGGCGCTCCTCGCCATAGCTGATGACGGTGAGCTGGGTCGGGGAGCCACCATTGGCCTGCAGCGCGGCCGACACCGCATTGCCGCGGCGCTCGCCCAGGCCCATGTTGTACTCGCGGCTGCCGCGCTCGTCGGCATTGCCTTCCAGGCGCAGGCGCGCGGATGGACGGTCGCGCAGGTACTTGGCATGGCAGTTGATGATGGCCTGGAACTCCGGCTTCAGTGCGTCCTTGTCGAGGTCGAAATAGACCACGCGCTGGCGCAGGCAGGCGTCGGTGTCGAGGTCGGCCGGGGTGTACATGCCCGAACGCGGCGCCTCGACCGGCGCGGTGGTGGCACCAGTATCCACCGGGGTCTGCACCGGCGGGGTCTCCTTGACCTTCTTGGAGCAGCCCACCGCCACGGCGGAGGCAAGGGCGGCGACGGCCAGGACGCGGGCGATATGCGGAATCGAAACAGCCATGGTGGGGTCCTCGGTACGGTTGGGTTGGATCACGAGATCAATCACGGAACGAATCGCGAAAAACGACAGCAAGAATCCGGAACACGCGCCGGCGGCCGGCGTTAGCGCTTGCGCAGCGGCGACCAGGCCGGCTCGCGCACGTCGCCCTCGGCGAGGCCCAGGCGCTGGCGCACCCGGCCGTCGGCGGAGACTGTATAGAGTACGCCGCGACTGCCTTCGCGGGCGGCGTAAACCAGCATCGCGCCGTTCGGGGCGAAGCTGGGGGATTCGTCCAGCGAGCCGGGCGAGAGCATGCTCCAGCGCGCGCTGCCGGTGCTGCGGTCCATCAGCGCGATCCGGTACACGTTGCCGGCGCCCTGCGCGGTAGCGAGCTTCTTGCCGTCCGGCGACAGCGACGGGCTGGCGTTGTAGCTGCCTTCGAAGGTGACCCGGCTGGCGCTGCCGCCGCTGGCCGGCATCTGGTACACCTGCGGGCGGCCGCCGCGGTCGGAGGTGAAGTAGAGCGTGCTGCCATCGGCGCTCCACACCGGCTCGGTGTCGATGCCGTACTGGTTGGTGAGCTGGGTGAGGTGGCGGCTGCCGAGGTCCATCACGTAGATGTCGGGGTTGCCGCCCTTGGACAGGCTCATCGCCAGCCGGGTGCCGTCCGGGGAAAAGCTGGGGGCGCCGTTGATGCCGCGGAAGCTGGTGATCTTCTCGCGGCTGCCGGTGGCCACGTCCTGGATCCAGATCCCGGAATTGCCGCCCTCGAAGCTGACGTAGGCCAGCTTGCGGCCGTCCGGGCTCCACGCCGGGGACAGCAGCGGCTCGGTGGAATTGACCACCGCGCGCGGGTTGTAGCCGTCGGCATCGGCCACCATCAGGGCATAGCGGGTGTTGCGGCCGAGGCCGCTGGCAGTGACGTAGGCGATGCGGGTCCAGAACGCGCCCGGCACCCCGAGGATCTTCTCGTACACCGCGTCGCTGATCTGGTGCGACACGTCGCGCATGGCGCTGGCCGGCGCGGTCAGGGCCAGGCCCAGCAGGCGCTGCTGCTTGGCCACGTCGAACAGCTCGTACTCGGTGCGGTAGCCGTCGCCGCTGGGGACGCAGCGCCCCACCAGCAGGAAGTCCTGCTTGAGCATGCGCCAAGTGGGATAGGCCACCTCGCTGCCCTGGGTCGGCCGCTCCGGCAGGCTGGCCGGGTCCGGGCTGCGGAACTGGCCGGAGCGGGCCAGGTCGGCGCGCACCACCCCGGCCACGTCGGTCTGCCCGCAGTCGCCGCCGAACGGCACCACCGCGATCGGCAGCGCGGCCGCGTTGCCGCCGACGATGTCGATCTCCAACCCCTTGGACTGGCCGAAGGCCGCCAGCGGCGACAGCGACAGCACGCACAGCAGCAGGGCGAGGCGGGCGGGCGAACGGCGTCGGGATGCAGGCATGGGCAAGGCGAGGAGTCCGCGAAGATGAACAGAGTGTCGGATAACGATAGCAGCAGGATGAACGCAGGCAGACCGTGAAGGCGGCGTCGCGGACGGCGGGCGGGAGGGCACGCGCGCGAGCTCCCCGGTCAGCGGTCCTCGGCCACGAAATTGAGTTCCAGGATGCGGCTGAACACGCTCTCGTAGCCGGCATACGGCAGCGGCGAGGCCTTCAAGACCGCCACCTCCACCGAGCGCCGGCCGAGCGCGTCGTAGGGGCAGCCGGGGGAGATGTCCACGCTGGTGACTTCCCCGCCCGGGATCTGGTGGATGGTCAGGCGGCAGCGCTGGCCCAGCGGCACCGAATCCGGGCGCGTCCACTGGCGCGCGATCGCCTGCTGCAGCGCGGCGGCGTAGCGCGCCTGCAGGCCGGGATCGGCGCCGCGGCTGCCCGGCGGCGGCGGCGCCGGGCTGGCTGCGGCGGTGCGCGCATCCGCCAGCTGCTGGGCGCGCATCTCGGCCTGGGTGCGCTCGCGCGCGACCTGCTCACGCAGCCGCCGCAACTCCTCGATCTGGCGCAGCCGCTGGCGCTCCGCCTCCACCTGTTTCTTCGATTCCAGCTCGGCCTGGTCCGGGGCGCGGCGCTTCTCCTCCTGCTCGCGCGGAACCTTGGCCACCTGCGGCGAGGGCGCGTCGCGCTGGACCTTCTCCTGTTCCACCGGCGACGGCTCCGGCACCGGCGGCGGCAGCGCCCGCTGCGCCGGCGGCGGGGTCGGGGTGGGCTCCTCGGGCAGCGGTTTCGGCAGCGGCTCGGGCGGCGGGGCCTCGGCCGGGGCACGACGCAGGGCGCGCTGAAGCGGCGCGCTGAGGTCGGAGGCTGCCACCAAATCGGCCTCGATCGGGTCGCCCTGCGCGGCCAGCGCAACGTTGCGCTGCGACCAGCGCAGGCCGGCGAACAGCAGCGCGAACAGCAGCGCGTGCAGCAGCAGGGCCTGCGCGATCGCGATGCCGGTGTCGGCGCGGGTCTGCTTCACGCGCGGCCCATCATTTCTTGGGGTCGCCCATCAGCCCGGCACGCGGGACCTTGGCATCGCGCTGCAGCAGCGAGAGCACCTCGTACACGGTCTGGTAGCTGACGTCGCGGTCGCCGGCGACGTATACCGGCACCTGTGGATCGGCCTCGACGAAGGCGCGCACCTTGGCGACCAGCTGCGCGGCATCCACCGCCTGCGGCCGGTCCAGCCCCTCGTAGGTCAGCTCCAGCTGGCCGTCCTTGCGCACCTGCACCACCACCGGCTGCTTGCGCTTCTGCTCCAACGTCTTGGCATCGGCCTGCGGCAGGTTCACGTCCACGCCCACGTTCAGCAGCGGCGCGGTGACCATGAAGATGATCAGCAGCACCAGCATCACGTCGATGTAGGGGACGACGTTGATCTCGGCCTTCAGGCGGCGCTTGCGGCCGCGGCGGGCGTGGGCCTGGGCCACGGCTCAGCCCTCCTGGGCCTGGCGCTGCAGAACCGAGGCGAACTCCTCGCCGAAGGTGTCGTAGCGCATGGCCATGCGCTCGGCGCGGGTGGCGAAGCGGTTGTAGGCCCACACCGCCGGGATCGCCGCGAACAGGCCCATCGCAGTGGCCACCAGCGCCTCGGAGATGCCCGGCGCGACGGTGGCGATGGTCGCCTCCTTCATCGAGGCCAGGCCCTGGAACGAGATCATGATGCCCCACACGGTGCCGAACAGGCCGACGTAGGGGCTGATCGAGCCGACGTTGGCGAGGAACTCGAGGTTGCGCTCCAGCCCGTCCAGCTCGCGCGAGGTGGCCGCGCGCATGCCGCGCTGGGCGCTTTCCAGCGGTGCCCGCGGGTCGCCGCCGCGGCGCTGGCGGGCGCGGTTGAACTCGCGCATGCCGGCTTCGAAGATCGCCTCCATGCCCTCGATGGCGCGGTGGCGCTCGGTGGCGGCGGCGTACAGCTTGGGCAGCTCGACCCCGGACCAGAAGGTTTCCTCGAAGCGGTCGGCCTCGCGCTCGGCGCGGTCCAACACCCGCTTCTTGCGCAGGATGATGACCCACGAGGCCAGCGAGGCCAGCAGCAGCAGCGCCATCACCAACTGCACCGGCAGGCTGGCGTGCAGCACCAGCTGCAGGATGTTCAGGCCGTGGTCCGCCGGCGCGGCGGCAGCCGCGGGCGCGCCGCTGGCCGCCAGTTCCACCGGGGTGGCCGCGGCGGTGTCGGGCAGGGCTTGCGGCAACGATTGCAGCAGGGCGGACGGCAGCATCAAGGACTCTCCGGGGATGGCGTGAGGTGCGGCAACAGGAACGCGGGGACGCGGCAGGGGCGAAAATCCGAGGCGCGCAGGGCGGCGATCTTCACCTTCGCCGCGACCAGCAGCGTGCCCGCGCGCTCGATCCGCTGCGCCAGCACGAGGCTGGCGCCGCCGCATTCAAGCAGGGCCACGCTGACCGAAAGCTGATCGTCCAGGCGCGCCGGGGCGCGGAAATCGACCTCCATCGCGCGCACCACGAACACCAGGTCATGCGCGCGGCGCAGGCCGTCCTGGTCCAGCCCGGCGGCGCGCATCCACTCACTGCGGGCGCGCTCCATGAAGGCCAGATACTGCGCGTGGTACACCACGCCGCCGGCGTCGGTGTCCTCCCAGTAGACGCGGACCGGCCAGGCGAACGGCTCAGCCATCGCCGGCCTCGAACAGCCCCGGGGTGCCCGCCTTCGGCTGGAACCCGAGATGGCGGTAGGCCTTGGGCGTGGCCATGCGGCCACGCGCGGTGCGCACCAGGAAGCCTTGCTGGATCAGGTAGGGCTCGACCACGTCCTCCAGCGTGCCGCGCTCCTCGCTCAGCGCGGCGGCCAGCGATTCCACCCCGACCGGGCCGCCGTCGAAGGCGTCGATGATGGTGCCCAGCAGGCGGCGGTCGAGCTCGTCGAAGCCCTCCGGGTCCACCTGCAGCATGTCCATCGCCGCGCGCGCGGTGGCGGCGTCGATGCGGCCGTCGCCCTTGACCTGGGCGAAGTCGCGCACGCGCCGCAGCAGGCGGTTGGCGATGCGCGGGGTGCCGCGCGAGCGCCGCGCCAGCTCGCCCGCGCCGTCGGCGTCGCAGGCGATGCCGAGGATCTGCGCGGAGCGGCGCACGATCCGCGCCAGCTCCTCCGGCGAGTAGAACTCCAGCCGCTGCACGATGCCGAAGCGGTCGCGCAGCGGCGCGG
>JBKBXH010000100.1:0-5277 GCA_046313655.1 Thermomonas sp.
AGCGGGAGGCGCAGCAGGGGACGCGGAGGCGCGGCGACATCACGGAGCGGAGCGCGGGGCTGAACACCGTGACGGATGTACAGCTGAGCCGCGCGAAGGAGGTCCACGAGACAGAGCTGGCGCGCAAGGCGCTGGCCGCCGCGGTGGCGCGGGTGGCGCTGCGGCGGCTGGCGTCGGAGGAGATCGCCGCGAACGTCGCCCGACAGTCGCAGGCGCTACGGGATGGCCTGGCGGCGCTGGATCGCGAGTTCGGCCTGTTCGCCGAGGTGCGCGGCCGCGGCCTGATGCTGGGCGCGGTGCTGAAGCCGGAACACGCCGGCCAGGCCGGTGCCATCGGCGACCTGGCCGCGGCGCACGGCCTGCTGCTGCTGCAGGCCGGCCCCGACGTGCTGCGCTTCGTCCCCGCGCTCACCATCGGCGCTGACGACGTGGCGGACGGGCTCGCGCGCCTGCGCGAGGCACTGGTGGCGTTCGCGGGCGGCTGAGCCGCCCGTCAGCCCAGCGCCTGCGCGAAGTCCGCCACCAGGTCGCGCGCGTCCTCCAGCCCCACCGAGACGCGCAGCAGGTCCTGCGGCGAACGCGGGTGCGCGCCTTCCACCGAGGCGCGGTGCTCCACCAGCGACTCGCAGCCGCCCAGCGAGGTGGCGTTGGTGAACACCCGCAGCTTGCCGGCCACCGCCAGCGCGGCCTCGCGTCCCCCGCGCAGTTGCACGCTCAGCATCGCGCCGAAGTCGCGCATCTGCGCGGTGGCCACGGCATGCCCCGGATGCGCGGGCAGGCCGGGCCAGTTCACCCGCGCCACCGCCGGATGGCCGGCGAGGAACTGCGCCAGCGCGCGCGCGTTCGCGCAGTGCATGGCCATGCGCGCGCCCAGCGAACGGCAGCCGCGCAGGATCAGCCAGGCGCTGAACGGTGCCAGCACCGCGCCGGTGACGTGCAGCCGGTGCGCCACCTTGTGTGCGAAGTCGTCGTCGCGCGCGAACACCAGTGCGCCGCCCAGCACGTCGCTATGGCCGCCGAAGTACTTGGTGGTCGAATGCATCACGATATCCGCGCCCAGCGCCAGTGGGCGTTGCAGCAGCGGCGTGGCGAAGGTGTTGTCCACCACCACCTGCGCGCCGGCGGCGTGGCCGAGGGCGGCGAGCGTGGCGATGTCGCTGACCTTCAGCAGCGGGTTGGACGGGGTTTCGATCCACAGCAGCGCCAGTGGCGGCGCGCAGGCCGCGCGCACGGCGTCGAGGTCGCCCATGTCCACCGTCTCGACGCGCAGCCCGCGTTCGGGCAGGAATTCCGAGAACAGCATGCGCAGGCCGCTGTAGCAGTCGTCCGGAAACAGTACGCGGCTGCCCGCCGGCAGCGATTCCAGCAGGGTGGTCATCGCCGCCATGCCGGAGGCGAAGGTCAGCGCGGTGGCGCCGCCTTCCAGCGCGGCCAGCGCCTCGCGCAGGCGGTCGTTGGTGGGGTTGCCCTCGCGCTGGTACTCGTAGCCGGCCACGCGCTCGCCGGCGGGGCCGTGGCGGAAGGTGGTGGCCAGGTGGATGGGCGGGGCCACCGCGCCGGTGGCGGGGTCGGGCTGCTGGCCGGCGTGCACGGCCACGGTGGAAGGATGCGCATCGTGCATGGGGATCTCACTCGCTGGAGGGAAGGGCGTGGCCGCACTTGCGGCAGTGCCAGGCGTCGGCTTCGTGTTCGGGCAGGCCGCACTGCGGGCAGCGCGCGCGCAGCCGCTGCGGCTGCAGGCTGCGCGCCAGCTCCGCGGTGTAGATGCCGGTGGGCACCGCGATGATGCTGTAGCCGATCAGGATCAGCACCGAGGCGATGAAGCGCCCGAGTGGCGTGTGCGGGGCGATGTCGCCGAAGCCGACGGTGGCCATCGTCACCACCGCCCAGTACATCGCGGTGGGGATGCTGGTGAAGCCGTTGGCCGGGCCTTCCACCAGGTACATCAGCGCGGCGAACACCACCACCACGGTCAGCACCGTGGCCAGGAACACCAGGATCTTGCGCCGGCTGCGCCACAGCGCCTGCATCAGCACCCCGGCCTCGCTGGAGTACTCCACCAGCTTCAGCACCCGGAAGATGCGCAGCAGGCGCAGCGCGCGGATCACCGCCAGCGAGGTGCCGGCCGGGAACAGCAGCGAGAGCAGGGTGGGCAGGATCGCCAGCAGGTCGATCACGCCGTAGAAGCTGCGCGCGTAGCGCCACGGGTTGCGCACCACCCACAGCCGCACCGCGTACTCCGCCGCGAACAGCACGGTGAACACCCATTCCGCGACGTACAGCGGCAGGTGCCAGCGCGCCTTGATGCCGGGCACGCTGTCGAGCACCACCACCAGCACGCTGGCGAGGATGGCGACGATCAGCCAGAGGTCGAAGTTGCGCTCGGCCGGGCTGTCGTGGTGGAACACCACCCGGTACCAGCGGTAGCGCCGGCCCTCGGTGCTGGCCGGCCAGTGCTCGCGCTCGAACAGGCTGCGCGGCTCCCCCTCGCGGTGCGCCGGCCCGGCCATGTCAGCAGGCCGCGAACGCGCCGCGCGCGGCCTCGAGGGTGGCCGCGATCACCGCATCGCCGTGCGCGCTGGACATGAAGCCGGCCTCGAACGCGGAGGGCGCCAGGTACACGCCGCGCTCCAGCATCGCATGGAAGAAGCGGTTGAAGGCGGCGCTGTCGCAGGCCATCGCCTGGGCGTAGGTGTCCACCTTCTCGGCGCTGAAGAACAGCCCGAACATGCCGCCCACGCGTTGGGTAGTGAAGGCGATGCCGGCGTCGCGCGCGGCGGCTTCCAGGCCGTCGCACAACGCATTCGTCTTCGCTTCCAGCGCCTCGTGGAAGCCCGGGGCCTGCACGAGATCGAGCATCGCCAGGCCCGCGGCCATCGCCACCGGATTGCCGCTCAGCGTGCCGGCCTGGTAGATCGGGCCCGCCGGCGCGATCTGCCGCATCAGCTCGGCGCGCCCGCCGTAGGCGCCTACCGGCATCCCCCCGCCGATGACCTTGCCGAAGGTGGTCAGGTCCGGGGTCACGCCGTAGCGTGCCTGCGCGCCGCCCAGCGCCACGCGGAAGCCGGTCATCACCTCGTCGAAGATCAGCAGCGCGCCGTGGCGCGTGCACAGCGCGCGCAGATGCTGCAGGTAGCCCTCGCGCGGCGGCAGGCAGTTGGCGTTGCCGACCACCGGCTCCACGATCAGGCCGGCGATGTCCGCGCCGCATTCGTCGAACAGCGCGGTGGCCGCGTCGAAGTCGTTGTAGGGCAGGGTGAGGGTGAGGTCGGCCAGCGCCTTCGGCACGCCGGGCGAAGTCGGCACGCCGAAGGTCAGTGCGCCGCTGCCGGCCTTCACCAGGAAGCTGTCGCCATGGCCGTGGTAGCAGCCCTCGAACTTGACGATGCGGCTGCGGCCGGTGGCGCCGCGCGCCAACCGGATCGCCGACAGCGTGGCCTCGGTGCCGGAATTCACCATCCGCACCATCTCGCAGCTGGGCACCAGGCGGGTGATGGTTTCGGCCATCGTCACCTCGAGCGGATTCGGGGTGCCGAAGGACAGGCCGTCGCGTGCGGTGGCGATCACGGCCTCCAGCACCTGCGGGTGGTTGTGGCCGACGATCATCGGGCCCCACGAGCCGACGTAATCGATGTAGCGGTTGCCGTCCACGTCGTGCAGGTAGGGGCCTTCGGCGCGCTGCACGAAGAACGGTTCGCCGCCGACTGACTTGAAGGCGCGCACCGGCGAGTTGACGCCGCCGGGCAGCAGGGCCTGGGCGCGGGTGAACAGGGCGTGGGAGCGGGTGTTGGTCGGGGGCATGCGGGGCTTCTGCAAGGGGAGGAGGGGTGGCTTCCCGCGCTTCGCCCCGGATGGGACAATCGCGGCAACCCAACGATTATCGCGCCGATGGCTGCTTCCGATTCCGAACGCCCGTACCGCACCTGGATGTGCGTGGTCTGCGGCTACATCTACGACGAGGCCAAGGGCGCGCCAGAGGACGGCCTGGCGCCCGGCACGCGCTGGGAAGACGTGCCGGAGACCTGGACCTGCCCGGACTGCGGCGTCACCAAGGACGACTTCGAGCTTTACGAAGGCTGATGCCGCCGTGGTAGGGCTTCCTCACTTGCCAGTGGGGATGCCCGGGCCGAACACCAGGACGCTGCCGTCCTGCAGCTTGAGTTGGTCGGCCTGACCGGCATTGAGCTCGAGCACGTAGCGCGCGGGTGCATTGCTCGGATAGGGCGGGCAGGCATCGCCCAGCGTGCACGGCGGCACGTTGCGCTGCTGCGCCACCAGCTTGCGGTCGTTGTCGAAGTACAGGATGTCCAGCGGGATCTTGGTGTTCTTCATCCAGTACGCCTGCGGCTCCTGCACCTCGTGGATGAACAGCATTCCGTGGTCCTGCTCCATCTCGTCGCGGAACATCAGCCCGCGCGCGCGCTGGGCGTCGTCCACCGCCAGTTCCACGCTGTAGCGATGCCCGGCCAACTCCACCCAGGGTTGGTGGGCGCCGGCGCAGCCGGAACTGGACAAGGCAAGAAGCGCAAGGAAGGCGAGGCGGCGCATGCGGGAGGTCTCCGTGGGGTCGGCGTGGATGCGGCGCGTCGCGCCGGCAGGGTTGCGATCGCGCACCTTGCGCGCGATGCCTGCATTCCGTCAACACGTCAAGACTTCCCAATTGTGGATGGATGTTGGAAGATGCGCGCCCTTGCCGAGGGGCTGAGGTTTCCGAGGCGGGGAGGCGGTAAAAAAGTTCATCGTGGGGTGTTGACAGCAGTCGAAACCCCTGTATGATGGGCGGCTCACTCGGACGCTACGGCGGACGGGTGGAAGGGAAAGGCGCTGAGGCCGGCCCCGAAGATCTTTGACAGTGTGCGCAGGTGACTTGTGCGGGCGTCTGGTAGTGGACGGTTGTCCATCAGCAGACGTTCGATCAACACCATCAATTTCAAAGTATTCGTACGCAAGTACACGTACAGCGAGTAATGGAGTTGGGCGGACTCTGCATTTCGAAGCATTAGAGGATTCGTCCTCGAAAACTTTAAGTGAAGAGTTTGATCCTGGCTCAGAGTGAACGCTGGCGGCAGGCCTAATACATGCAAGTCGAACGGCAGCACAGTGGAGCTTGCTCCATGGGTGGCGAGTGGCGGACGGGTGAGGAATACGTGGGAATCTGCCCAGTCGTGGGGGATAACGTAGGGAAACTTACGCTAATACCGCATGCGCCCTTCGGGGGAAAGCCGGGGACCTTCGGGCCTGGCGCGATTGGATGAGCCCATGTCGGATTAGCTAGTT
>JBKBXH010000101.1:0-5262 GCA_046313655.1 Thermomonas sp.
AGCACCACCACGAGGCGCTGGCGCCGGCGCATGCGCTGACACGGGTGGCCGACAGCCTGCCCGGGTTCGGCATCGTGGCCGCGGTGCTGGGCATCGTCATCACCATGGGCTCGATCGGCGGCGACATCGCCCAGGTCGGCGCACACGTGGCCGGCGCGCTGGTGGGTACCTTCCTCGGCATCCTGCTGGCCTACGGCTTCGTGGGGCCGCTGGCCTCCGCCATCGAGGCCCGTGCCGAGCAGGATTCGCGCATCTACGAGTCGGTGAAGACCGCCCTGCTGGCCAGCCTGCGCGGGTATCCGCCGAAGATCGCGCTGGAATTCGCGCGCAAGACCGTTCCCACCGACCTGCGCCCGGGCTTCCTCGAGTTCGAGCAGCACCTGAAGACGCTGAAGTAAGCAATGGCGGCCAAGGGCGAGAAATCGACGGTCATCGTCCGCCGGGTCAAGAAGATCCAGGGCGGCGGCCACCACGGAGGTTCGTGGAAGGTGGCGTATGCCGACTTCGTCACCGCGATGATGGCGTTTTTCCTGGTGATGTGGCTGGTGGGTGCGCTGACCACCAAGCAGCGCGAGGCGATCTCCGACTACTTCAAGAACCCGAGCCCGGTGGCCGGCCAGAGCACGGTGAAGGCGCAGGGCCAGAACGGGCCCGGCGGTGCCAGCACCTCGATGATCAAGCTGGGCGGCACCATGGAGCTGCCGAAGAACGACGGCAAGGAGCTGACCCGCGCGCCGCGCCAGGACGACCCCAACGCCTCCGGCAAGCTGCAGGACCAGAAGCGCCTGGAAGACCTGATGAAGGAACTGCAGGAGGCCATCTCCAAGAGCCAGGCGCTGGAACCGTTCAAGGACCAGCTGCTGCTGGACATCACGCCCGAGGGCCTGCGCATCCAGATCGTGGACAAGCAGAACCGCCCGATGTTCGACCTCGGCAGCGCCAAGCTGATGCCCTATACCGTCGGCATCCTCCATGAGATCGCCGGCTTCATCAATCGCGTGCCCAACCTGATCACCATCGCCGGGCATACCGATACCGCCAACTACGCCAGCCGCTTCGGCTACAGCAACTGGGAGCTCAGCGCCGACCGCGCCAACGCCGCCCGCCGCGCCCTGCTGGAAGGTGGCATGCAGCCGGACAAGGTGGTGCGGGTGGTCGGCTTCGGGCCGGCGGTGCTGTTCGACAAGCAGAACCCGCTGAACCCGATCAACCGCCGCATCAGCATCGTGGTGATGACCAAGGCCGCGGCGGACGAGGCACTGGGCAAGACCGACGTGCTGCCGGTGCCGGTGGCCGGGCCAGTCCCGGCCATGCCTGCGCCGGGGTCTGTGCAGGGCACCGCGCCTGCAGCGCCGGCCTCCCCGGCAGCGGGCGGTGCGGCCACCCAGGCCGCCACCGGGATGCGCTGAGCGGCCAAGGCCCGCGGGATTACGCCGCGGGCATGTCCAGTGCGTCCCAGCGCACGCGCAAGGCCTGCAGGCGCAGGTCGGCGGCCGCGCCGGGCGAGGTGCGCGCGGCCAGCGAAGCTTCGGGCGTGCGCCCCTGCCCGGCCGCCTCGGCGTCCGCGGCCGCGGCCTTGTAGGCCTCGCGGAACGGCACCCCGGCGATCGCCGCCTCCACCACCACGTCGGTGGCGTACATGCCGGCATCGATCGCCGCGCGCATCCGCTCCGGCCGCCATGCGAGGTTGGCCAGCAGGTCCGGCAGCAGGGCCAACGCCGCCAGCCCGCGGCCGAAGCCGTGCACGATCGCACCCTTGGACGCCTGCAGGTCGCGGTGGTAGCCCGACGGCAGCGACAGCAGCTGCTCGATCTCGATGCGCGCCGCCGCCACGCTGGCATGGGTGGCACGCAGCAGCTCGATCACGTCGGGGTTGCGCTTGTTCGGCATGATCGAACTGCCGGTGGTGTACTGCGCCGGCAGCGCGACGAACCCGAACTCGGCGCTGGTGAACAGCGACAGGTCCCAGGCGATCCGGCGCAGGTCGAGGGTGGCGCTGCCCAGCGCCTCCAGCGCGGCCAGTTCGAACTTGCCGCGCGAGAGCTGCGCATACACCGGCGACACCTGCATGCGCGCGAAGCCGAGCGCCTGGGTGGTGTGCTCGCGGTCGAGCCGCAGGTTGACGCCGTAGCCGGCGGCGGTGCCGAGCGGATTGCAGTCCACCAGCGCCAGAGTGTCGCGCGCGCGCACCGCATCGTCGATGAAGGCCTCGGCCCAGCCCGCCCACCACATCCCGGCGGAGGACACCACCGCGCGCTGAAGGTGGGTATAGCCCGGCAGCGCCAGCGCCTGCTCGGCCTCGGCGCGGTCCAGCGCGACCTTCGCGATGGCCGCCGCCAGCGCCGCCAGCTGCTCCAGCTGCGCCTTCAGCCACAGCCGGGTGGCCACCAGCACCTGGTCGTTGCGGCTGCGCCCGGTGTGGATCTTGCGGCCGGCATCGCCCAGGCGTTCGGTCAGGCGCGCCTCGATCGCGGAGTGGCCGTCCTCGTAGCGCGCGTCCAGCACGAACGCGCCGCTGCGGAACTCTTCGGCCAGCGTGGCCAGCTCGCGCTTGAGGCTGCCCACTTCGTCCGCGGTGAGGATGCCGATGCGCTGCAGGCCTTCGGCATGTGCGGCGCTGGCGGCGATGTCGTGCAGGAAGAACTCGCGGTCCAGCAGCACGTCGTCGCCGGCCAGGAAGGTCTGGATGCCGGCATCCACCTGCACGCCGGGTTTTTGCCAAAGCAGGTCGCTCATGCCGCCTCCGGGGCCAGGGGAATGCCCGTCAGTTCGTCGAACCCGAACGCCAGGTTGAGGTTCTGCAGCGCCTGCGTCGCCGCGCCTTTCAGCAGATTGTCCTCGGTCGCCACCACCACCAGCCGGCGGCCGTCGGCGGACAGCGCGAACCCGCCCAGCTCGACGTGCTGGGCGCCGGCGATCCGGCTGACCCAGGGCGCCGGCTCCTGCACCCGCACCAGGCGCTCGCCGGCATAGCGGCCGCGGTAGCGCGAAAGCACCTCGTCGCGCTCGAACGCGATCGCCAGGTGTAGGTTGCAGGTGACGGTGAGGCCGCGGAAATGCGGCGCCACGTGCGGCATGAATTCCACCGGATGCCCCAGCGCGTGCGCGACCTCGCGCTCGTGCACGTGCCCGGTGAGCGCATACGGCATCAGGTTGCCGCGCAACAGCTCGACGTTGTTGCGATCGCTCGGCGTGGTGCCGGCGCCGGAATAGCCGGACACGCCGAAGCACTGTACCGGCCCGTCGAGCACGCCCAGCATCGGCGCGATCGCCAGCTGCATCGCGGTGGCGTAGCAGCCGGGATTGCTGATCCGGCGCTGGCCGGCATAGCGGGTACGGGTCAGTTCCGGCAGCCCGTAGTACCAGCCGGGGTCGAAGCGGTAGTCCGCCGACAAGTCCAGCAGCACCGCATCCGCCCCGGCATCGTCGAACTGCTGCACGATGTGGCCGGCCTTGCCATTGGGCAGTGCCAGCACCACCGCATCTGCCCCCAGTTCGGGCAGGGATTCGTAGGCCGGCGAGGTGTAGTGCAGCCCGCCGCGGTAGCCGGGCACGTGGTCGGCCAGGGCCCGCCCGTCCAGCTCGCGCGAGGTGACGTAGGCTAGTTCGAAGGCCGGGTGCCCGACCAGCAGGCCGATCAGTTCCGCGCCCACGTGGCCGCGCGCGCCCACGATCCCGATCCGCAAGGTCTTCATGCGCCTCCCTCCCCGCCGGCCTCTTCCAACGTCGGCGGCCGCTGCGCGCACAGCGCCACGTAGCGCGCGATGCGGTCGAAACCGGCCTCGCCGTACCAGTACACCTTCCAGCGGGCCTGCTTGATGCAGCCGTCGGATTCGGCATCGTAGAACGCATTCACCGGGTTGCCGTGGCGCGAGCGCCAGAATAGCACCGGGGTCTGCTCGCGCATGACCAGCCAGACCGCGCGGCCGAGTCCCTCGCCCTGCGCCTCGTCCAGCACCGCGAACTTGTCGAGGTACAGGCCGGCGTCCTCACGGGTCAGGATCACCGCCGCGCGGTAGTGCTCGCTGACGTAGGCCCGGTGCAGGCGGGTGGTCTCGAAATAGTCCGGCACCAGCCGGCGCCCGAAGGCCGACTCGATCAGCCCACGCAGGCGCGGCAGGTCAAAGTCGCTCCACGCCTCGCCCTGCAGCACGCGCTCGCCGCGCCGCACCAGCGTGCCGGAGCCCTTGTGGGTGAACAGCTCCTTGGCCAGCTCGGCCGGGCGCGTGATCGACACCGACGAGGCCTGCGGCAGGCCGTCCAGCAGGTCCTTGATCTGCGCGATCTTCACCCGCATGCCGCCCTCGATCCACGGCTGTTGCATCAGATGGTCGTACTCGGTGGACAGGTTGATCGAATCGATGACCTTGCCGTCGGCATCCAGCAGCCCGCCGGTGCCGGTCAGGAACACGATCTTGTACGGCTGTAGTTCCTGCACCAGCGCATTCGCGGCGAAATCGGCATTGATGTTGAGGATCTGCCCGCCGGCGGTCTCGCCGAGGGACGCGATCACCGGGATCGAGCCGGCCTGCAGGCTGGCCTGGATCGGGGCCAGCTCGACCCGCTTCACCTCGCCCACCAGGCCATAGCGCGCGCGGTCGAGGTAGTCCGCCTCGAACACGCCGGATACGATCGACGTCGCGCGCGCGTCGCTCGCCTGCAGTGCCTCCACCAGCTTCAGGTTCTGCGCATGGAACACCCGGCGCACGATGGCCAGCGCCTCCGGCGAGGTGACGCGCAGGCCGTCGATGGTCCGCTTCTCGATCCCCGCGGCGGACAGCTCCTCGTCCAGCTGCGGGCCGGCGCCGTGGATGACGATCGGGGTCAGGCCCACGTCCTGCAGGAAGGCGAGTGAGGACACCAGCGCGTCGAGGTCGTCGCGCAGCACCGCGCCGCCGACCTTGACCACCGCGAAGCGCGCCGCGTCAAGCTGCGAGAAGCGCTTCAGGTACTGGCTGATTTCCTTCGCGCTGCCCATGCTGGACAGCAGCCGCACGATGGTCTGCCGCGTCTGCGGGTCGTGCACGGCGTGGGGATGCAGGATCGGCGTCACGGTGGTTCAGTTCCCAAGGATGCGGGTGATGGACTCGGCATAGCGCTGCAGCTGCTCCAGCGCCACCCATTCGTCGGCGGCATGCGCCTGGGCGATGTCGCCCGGGCCGTACACGAACGCGGCCAGGCCGGCCTGCGAGAACAGCGAGGCCTCGGTCCAGAAATCGACCGCCGGGCCAACCGCCAGGCCCAGGCGTTCGGCCAGCGCCT
>JBKBXH010000102.1:0-5228 GCA_046313655.1 Thermomonas sp.
GATCGCCCGCCGGGGGTGCCACCCCGGCCGGCTTGCGGTCGGCCAGCCGCGTGCTGGCCGGCCTTTTCCGCGCCGGAGCGTGCCGGCACGGCGCCCTGCCACGCCATACGCGCAACGCAGTGTTTACGTTCAGGTTCAGCATGGCGCGTGGTAAATTGCCCCGATGTTGCGCCAGCGCACCCTCAAGAACGTCATCCGCGCCACCGGCGTGGGCCTGCATGGCGGCGAAAAAGTCTTCCTGACCCTGCGCCCGGCGCCGGTGGATGCCGGCATCGTGTTCCGCCGGGTCGATCTGCAGCCGGTGATGGAAATCCCGGCGCGCGCCACCCTGGTGGCCGAGACCACCCTGTGCACCGGCCTCAGCTGCGAAGGCGTCAAGGTGCAGACGGTCGAGCACTTACTGTCGGCGCTGGCCGGGCTGGGGATCGACAACGCCTATGTGGAGCTGACCGCGCCGGAAGTCCCGATCATGGACGGCTCGGCCGGCCCGTTCGTATTCCTGCTGGAATCCGCCGGGATCGTGGAGCAGGACGCGCCCAAGCGCTTCCTGCGCATCCGCAAGCCGGTGGAGGTGCGCGACGGCGACAAGCTCGCGCGCTTCACCCCCTACGACGGCTTCCGCCTCGAGTTCACGGTCAAGTTCGACCATCCGGCCATCCCGGAGGCGCTGTCGCGCGCCACTCTGGACTTCTCCACCGGCGACTACATCCGCGAGATCAGCCGCGCGCGCACCTTCGGGTTTATGCGCGACCTCGAGTACATGCGCGAGCGCAACCTGGGGCTGGGCGGCTCGATGGACAATGCCATCGTGCTGGACGACTTCCGGGTGCTGAACGAGGACGGCCTGCGCTATGCCGACGAGTTCGTGCGCCACAAGATCCTCGACGCGGTGGGCGATCTCTACCTCGCCGGGCACCCCATCCTCGGTGCCTACCAGGGCTACAAGTCCGGGCATGCGCTGAACAACCAGCTGGTGCGCACGCTGCTGGCCGATGCCGAGGCCTGGGAAGAGGTGCGCTTCACCGATCCGGCGCAGCCGGCCCCGGCGCTGGGCTACGGACTGGTCGCAAGCGCCGCCTGAGTGCGGCTCCAGGCGTGATCGCGGGCACGGTTTACTCGGTGCCGCTACGGATTCCTTAACAAAATCGCCGGCTTGTGCCGCTAGGATGCCCCCTCGCCGCGACGGACCGGGTCCCTGCGGCAGGCCCTGCTCAGCGCGGCTCCGGCGCGTCGTCCGCACCGGAGCGCAGCAGCGCCAGTGCCGCCTGCAGGCCCGGCGAAGGGCCGGTAGCCGGCAACGGGCGCGGCGCGGCGGGCGGGTCCAGCGGCTGGGCGGTCACCTTGATGCCCACCGCCTCCACCTCCAGCCCGAGGGAGCGGGCGGCGTCGATCAGGCCGGGCGAGGCCAGCCGCAGCCGGGCATGCCAGGCCGGGGCATCGACGAGGAACACCAGCCGGCGTCCGCGGACGTTGGCCAGGCGCGCATGCGCCGCCAGCCCCGCCGGCAGGTGGGGACGCAGCAGTTGATCGACCGCGGCGAGCCATTGGGCACGGCGCAACGTCCCCCCGGAGGGGCCGGCGAGCAGCGCGTCCAGCGCGGCACGCGGGCCGGCGCCGGGGGCGGAGCGGGAATCAGGCATCGAGGCATGGCAGAAACGGACCACCCACACGATACCCCGCGGCGCGCGATTGCGCAGGCCAGGCGCCTGCGCGGCTGGATGCGGCGCAGGCCGTGGGCCACCCTGGCCCTGCTGCTGGGTGCCGGCATGCTGTGCGGCGCCGCGGTCCGCAGCGCGATCGGGCTGGCCGAGGTGGAGGCCCTGCAGGCCGCGGATTCCGCGCGCCAGGCCGAACTGGACAAGCTGCGCCGCGATGCCCAGCGCGAGGTCAACGCGCTGGCGGCACGCCTGGCCGAGCTGCAGGCGCAGGCCAACCGCCTGAACGCACTGGGCAGCCGGCTGGCGCGCGCCGGCCAGCTGGACGACGGCGAATTCGATTTCGGCCGGGAGCCGGGCCAGGGTGGCGGCGAGGCCGCGCACGACATGCCGCCGGCCGAGCTGCAGGCGCGACTGTCCGCGCTGGAGGCCGACTACCGCCGCGCCGACACCCAGCTGGGCGTGCTCGAGGCCCTGTTGTTCAACCGCCAGCTGGACCGCAACGCGCTGCCCTCGCGCCTGCCGATCGCCGGTAGCTATGTCACCTCCGGCTTCGGCGACCGCGCCGACCCGTTCGGTGGCGGCGGCCAGTTCCACAAGGGCATCGACTTCCAGGCCAGCGTCGGCGATCCGGTGCTGGCGGTGGCCGACGGCGTGGTCAGCTTCGCCGGGGTGCGCAGCGGCTACGGCAATACCATCGAGGTGGACCACGGCAACGGGTACGTCACCCGGTATGCCCACAACTCGCGCCTGACCCAGCAGGTGGGCGACCTGGTGCGCGCCGGGCAGGAGATCGCCCGCGCCGGCTCCAGCGGCCGTTCCACCGGCGCCCACGTCCATTTCGAGCTGTGGCAGGACGGGGTGGTGCGCAATCCGCGCAAGTTCCTGGGCCACAACGATGCCCTGGCCCGGCACGGGCCCGCCCGCGGCTGACAACGGCCGGGGCTTGCCAACACGGCGGGCCGCCACCAGCTAAACTTGATGATTCCCGATCGCCGGGCCTCCCGCGGTCGGGCGCGTTGCCGTCCATATCTACGATGCCGCGCCGCAGGCGCCCATCCCGCAGGGATTGCCCAACCGATGCTCAACAGTTTGCTCACCAGTATTTTCGGCAGCCGCAACGAGCGCCTGCTCAAGCAGTACGGCGCCGTGGTCAGGAAGATCAACGCGCTGGAACCGCAGATGCAGGCGCTGTCCGACGAGGCGCTGAAGGCCAAGACCGCCGAGTTCCGGGAGCGCATCGGCAAGGGCGAGTCGCTCGACAAGCTGCTGCCCGAGGCGTTCGCGGTCTGCCGTGAAGCGTCCGTGCGCGTGTTCGGCATGCGCCACTTCGACGTGCAGCTGATCGGCGGCATGGTCCTGCACTCCGGCAAGATCGCCGAGATGCGCACCGGCGAGGGCAAGACCCTCACCGCCACCTGCGCGGTGTACCTCAACGCACTGGAGGGCAAGGGCGTGCACGTGGTCACCGTGAACGACTACCTGGCCCGCCGCGACGCCGCCCAGATGGGCAAACTCTACAACTGGCTGGGGCTGTCGGTCGGCGTGATCTATCCGGGCATGAGCCATGCCGACAAGGGCCCGGCCTACGCCTGCGACATCACCTACGGCACCAACAACGAATTCGGCTTCGACTACCTGCGCGACAACATGGCGCTGGCCAAGGAGGACCGCTTCCAGCGCGGCCTCAACTTCGCGATCGTGGACGAGGTGGACTCGATCCTGATCGACGAGGCGCGTACTCCGCTGATCATCTCCGGCCCGGCCGATGAATCGCCGGAGCTCTACCTGAAGGTGGATGCGATCGTGCCGTCGCTGGCGCGCCAGGAGACCGAGGAGTCCGAGGGCGACTACTGGGTGGACGAGAAGCAGAAGCAGGTGCACCTGTCCGAGTCCGGGCAGGAGCACGCCGAGGCGCTGCTGCGCCAGGCCGGCGTGCTGGGCGAAGACGAGAGCCTGTACGCCGCGCAGAACATCCACGTGGTGCACCACCTGAACGCGGCGCTGCGCGCGCACTCGATCTACCAGCGCGACGTGGACTACATCGTGCGCGACGACGAGGTGATCATCGTCGACGAATTCACCGGCCGCACCCTGCCGGGCCGGCGCTGGTCGGACGGCCTGCACCAGGCGGTGGAGGCCAAAGAAGGCGTGCCGGTGCAGCGCGAGAACCAGACCCTGGCGTCGGTGACGTTCCAGAACCTGTTCCGCATGTACAAGAAGCTCTCGGGCATGACCGGCACCGCCGATACCGAGGCCTACGAGTTCCAGAATATCTACGGGCTGGAGGTGGTGGTGATCCCGACCCACCGCCCGATGATCCGCAAGGACCATTCCGACCTGGTGTTCCTCAACCGCGCGGGCAAGTACCGGGCGGTGGTGCGCGACATCCTGGAGTGCGTGGAGCGCGGCCAGCCGGTGCTGGTCGGCACCACCTCGATCGAGGTGTCCGAGCTGCTCAGCAACGAGTTGAGCAAGGCCGGGATTGCGCACGAGGTGCTGAACGCCAAGCAGCACGAGCGCGAGGCGCACATCGTCGCCAACGCCGGCGCGCCGGCGGCGGTGACCATCGCCACCAACATGGCCGGCCGCGGCACCGACATCGTGCTCGGCGGTTCGCTCGAGGCGCAGCTGGCGGCCCTGGGCGAGGACGCCCCGGCCTCCGAGAAGGAGCGGGTGAAGGCTGAGTGGCAGCAGCGCCACGACGCGGTGGTGGCCGCCGGCGGCCTGCACATCATCGGCACCGAGCGCCACGAGTCGCGCCGCATCGACAACCAGCTGCGCGGCCGTTCCGGGCGCCAGGGCGATCCGGGATCAAGCCGCTTCTACCTGTCGCTGGAAGACAACCTGATGCGCATCTTCGCCGCCGACTGGGTGAAGAAGGTGATGGAGCGCATGGGCCTGAAGGAGGACGACATCATCGAGTCGCCGCTGGTGACTCGCCAGATCGCCAATGCCCAGCGCAAGGTCGAGGCCCACAACTTCGACATCCGCAAGAACCTGCTGGACTTCGACGACGTCAACAACGACCAGCGCAAGGTGATCTACCAGCAGCGCAACGAGCTGCTGGAGGCGGAGAGCATCCAGGACAACATCGCCGGCATCCGCCGCGACGTGGTGGCCGACACGGTGGCGCGCTTCGTGCCGCCGGAGTCGATCGACGAGCTGTGGGACCTGCCGGGGCTGGAGGCCGAGCTGGCGTCCGAATTCGGCCTGCACCTGGACCTGGTGGGCCTGCAGAAGGGCCGCGAGGAACTGGACGCCGGCCAGGTGCTGGAGTTCGTGCAGGAGGCGATGGACGCGCTGTTCGCCGACAAGGAGGCGCAGACCGGCAGCGAGACCATGCGCATGCTGGAGAAGCACGTGATGCTGAACGTGCTGGACCAGAACTGGAAGGAGCACCTGGCGCGCATGGACTACCTGCGCCAGGGCATCCACCTGCGCGGCTACGCCCAGAAGCAGCCGAAGCAGGAGTACAAGCGCGAGGCGTTCGAGCTGTTCTCGGAGCTGCTGGAGCGGGTCAAGCGCGAAGTCATTTCGCTGCTGGCGCGCATCCGCGTGCGCAGCGAGCAG
>JBKBXH010000103.1:0-5219 GCA_046313655.1 Thermomonas sp.
CTCGGCCTCCGCCTGCTCGGCCGCCAGGCGTTCCGCCTCCAGCAGCGCGGCCTCGGCGGCCGCCTGTTCGGCGGCAAGTCGCTCGGCTTCCTGGCGCGCCGCTTCTTCCGCCGCCTGGCGCTCGGCTTCTTCGCGCGCGGCCTGCTCGGCCGCAAGCCGCTCGGCTTCCTGACGCACCGCCTCTTCCGCGGCCTGACGCGCGGCTTCCTCGGCGGCCAGCTGGGCATGATCGACGAACGGCAGGCTGGCTTCCGGCAAGGTATCGCGCAGGGCCGCCATCCGCGCCGCCAGCGCGGCATACACCGGCACCTGCATCGGGGCCACCTGCAGCGCGAGGGTCGAGGCGCGCACCGCCTCGGCCACCTCGGCCAGCGCGGCCAGGCCAGCGGCATCGGCCGGCTGCTGCGCGGCCAGCAGGCGCTTGACGTAGCCCTCGGCGGGCGCGGTGAACGCAGTCACCGTGGGCACCTCGCTCATCGCGAAGGCGCCGTTGAGGGTGTGGATCGCACGCAGCAGGGTGCTGTCGGCCTGCGCCTCGCCCGCGCGCGCGCCGGCCAGCCAGGCCTGCATGGTCTCCAGATGACCGCCGACTTCGGTGCCCAGGATCTCCAGCAGCACCGGATCCACCAGGACCACCGCCGTTTCCGGCTCGGCGGCCGCGGCAGGCGCCGGCTGCTCGGCCGTCGCGGCGGCGCCATCGGCTTCGACCACGGCCACCGGGGCCGCCTCGATCAGCACGTCCTCGCCGGCCGCCAGGCGGTCGGCCACGGCTTCCATCGCCGGGATGTTGGCCGCGACCGCAGCCCCGTCGCGCAGGGCCGCATGCAGGGCCGGCAGCAACTCGCGCGCCTGGCCGACGAAGGCCACCACCGCCGGGCTGGCCGGACGCGAGCCGTCCAGCACGCGGTTGAGCATGTTCTCCACGTGCCAGGCGAATTCGCCCAGCACCTTGGCACCGACCAGCCGGCCGCTGCCCTTCAGGGTGTGGAACACGCGCCGGATCGGGCGCAGGGCCTCGGCATCCTCGGGCGCCATGCGCCAGGCCGGCAGCAGGGCATCGAGGTTGGAAATCTCGTCCTGGAACTCCTCCAGGAAGATCTCGCGGATCTCGTCGTCGATCTCGTCGCCGGCGGATTCGAACCCGGCCGCCATCGCGGCGCCGGCCGGCACCACGTCCACCGCCACCGCGGCGGGCTTGGCCGCCTCGGAAGCCGCGCTGGCCTCGGCGGCGAGGCCGGCGGCGATCTCGGCCGCCGCATCCGCCTCGTCCACCGCATCCGTTCCGGATGCGGTGGCGGTATCGGATTCGACCGCTGCCGCGGGCGCGACCACGGCCGGCTCGGCCGGAGGCACGGCTTCGGCCACGGCCGGCAGCGGCCAATAGCGCAGCGCTTCCAGGCTGGCGCGGGTCTTGTCGAGCAGGTCCAGGCGCTGGCCGAGCGGGTCGTGCAGCGACTCGAGGAAATACTCCATGCTGGCCAGCGCATCGGCCAGGGTGTCCAGGGTCTGGCCGCCCGGCACCTGCCGGCGCTCGACCAGCTCGCGCTGGGTGAACTGGCGCAGCGCGTCCAGGTAGCCGGCCGGGACCGGCTGCTCGAGGATGCGCAGGGCGCCGGCGACTTCGGTCAGCAGGCGCGGCACCTGCTCCAGGGTGGCGTGGTCCCAGTCGGTTTCCACGAACGCGACGAACGCGCTGCGCACTTCCGAGAAATTGCTGATGGCGGCGCGGGTGAGCGCGCCCATGACCTTGCGCGATTCCTGCGCCAGCAGGTCGCCGGCTTCGGCGTCGCGGCCGCCAGCGCCGAGGTGGGCCACCTGGTCGTCCAGCGAATGGTCGATGTAGATCAGCGCGCCGGCCACGTCCAGCAGCGCGCCTTCGTCGAACGGGCGCGCGCCGCTGGCGATCGCGTGCACGATGCGGCGCTGCTCCTGGACCACGCCGCGGGCGCTGTCCAGGCCGAGCATGCCGAGGGTTTCGCCGATCCGGTCCAGCGCCTCCACCTGCGGCTGCAGTTCCTGCACGTTGCCGTGCCCGGCGCGCAGGAACAGGTCGAGCGCGTCCTTCACCTTCAGCAGGTCTTCCTTGATCGCCGCCGCCACCGTGTCCAGCAGCGCGCGGTTGCGCCCGGCCAGGCTGCCGCGGGCATGCTCGAGCTCGGCCTCGGTTGGCGCCACCAGCAGCGAGGGCAGTGCCTCCTGGCCCAGCTCGGGCGCGCCGCGCGCAACGCGCAGGGCGTTGATCAGCGGCAGCAGCACGATCGGGATGTCGCGGTGGCCGCCCTGCAGGCGCTCGAGGTAGTCCGGCAGTTGCACCACGCCGCGCATCAGCACGGCCAGCGCCTCGTCGCGCGCGGGCACGCCGCCGGCGTGCAGCGCCGCGGCCAGCTGCTCCATCTCGCCCGCCACCATCGCCGGGGCCTGCAGTTCGAGCATGCGCAGGGTGCCCTGCACCTGGTGCAGGTGGTCGATGCAGGTCTGCATCGGCGCCGGGTCGCCCGGGGCTTCGGCGAACGCCTCGAGCTCGATCCGCGCCTGCCGCAGCGCCTCGTCGATCTCCGGCTTCACCCAGCCGAGCGCGGTGTGGTCGATGGCATCCCGCAGCGCCGTGGTCATGACGCCGCTCCGGTGGAGCCCGGCGATGCGGTGCTGGCCTGGAGGGTGTTGTTCATCCGGGTCCTCGTCTCAGCCCGGCGTCAAGCAGGCAGCTTGAAGTCGGCGACCGAACGGCGCAGGTCCGCCGCGAGCTGGGCCAGGTTGCCGATCGACTCGGCGGTCTGGCTGGCGCCCTGCGAGGTCTGCGCGGTGATCGACTGGATGGTGTTCATGGTCTGGGTGATGTTGGAGGCCGCGCTGGACTGCTCCTGCGCCGCCACCGAGATGCCTTCGATGAGGCCCGACAGGTCGGACGACACCTTTTCGATCTCGCCCAGCGCGGTACCCGCGTCCTCGGCCAGGCGCGCACCGGCGACCACTTCCGAGGTCGTCTGCTCCATCGACGACACCGCTTCGTTGGTGTCGGCCTGAATCGTCTGCACCAGCGACTCGATGCGCTTGGTCGCGCTGGAGCTGCGCTCCGCGAGGCGCTGCACTTCGTCCGCCACCACCGCGAAGCCGCGGCCCGCCTCGCCGGCCGAGGCCGCCTGAATGGCCGCGTTCAGCGCGAGGATGTTGGTCTGCTCGGAGATGTCGTTGATCAGTTCCACGATCGAGCCGATTTCCTGCGAGCTCTCGCCCAGGCGCTTGATGCGCTTGGAGGTTTCCTGGATCTGGTCGCGGATGCTGTCCATGCCGGCGATCGTCTGCCGCACCACGCCGGCGCCGTTGGTCGCGATCTGCACCGAGCGGCGCGCCACCTCGGCGGAGTCGGCGGAGTTGCGCGACACCTGGTTAATGCTGGCGGCGATCTCGTTGATGCGGTCGGTGGCGGAGTTGATCTCCTGCGCCTGGTGCTCGGCCGCCTCGGCCAGGTGCATGGCGGTGGCCTGGGTTTCCTGCGCGCTGGCCGCGACCTGCACCGAGGTGTCGTTGATGGTGGCCACCAGGGTGCGCAGCTGTTCCACCGCGAAGTTGATCGAGTCCGCGATCGCGCCGGTCATGTCCTCGGTCACGGTCGCCTTCACGGTGAGGTCGCCTTCCGCGAGCGAGCCCATTTCGTCCAGCAGGCGCATGATCGCCTCCTGGTTGCGGTCGTTCAGTTCCTTGGTGGTCTGGTAGCGGATGCGCTGGGCGCGGTTCAGGGCCCACAGCAGGCCGCCGATCGAGAACAGCGCCAGCGCGCCGGACAGGATGCTGACCCACACGCCGCCGATGATGCTGGTGTCCTTCAGCGAGCCGAACGAGGTGAATGCCGCGAACAGGCTCTCGCTATCGCCCAGCAGCTTGTCCGAGCCGCTGGCCATCGCCGCGGCCGAGGCCTGCGCGCCGATCAGCTTGCGCGAGTCGCCGACGATCGCGTCGAGGTCCTTCTTCATGCCCTGCCACAGGGTATTGGCCTGGGCCAGCGGGCCGATCGCGCCGACCGCGGTGACCTTGGCGATGTCCTGGCCGCCGTTGAGCAGCACGTTCATCTGGCGATCGAACACCGCCGCGTCGCGCCCGAGCGCGTCGGCCGCCACCTGGGCACCGTCGCCGCCGGCGCGCAGCTCCGCGATCCGGCGCGCCATGGTGGCCGAGGTCACCACCTGGTTCAGCGCGGTGAACACCTGCGCCGAGCTGGCGCCGCCCGAGGCCAGGCCGCGCACCACTTCGTTCAGCTGCGCCTGCAGCTGCGGCACCTTGGCGGTGAAGCTGTCGGCGTGCCCGGCCAGCGCCAGCACCGCCTGCTGCGACCCCAGCACCTCGTCCGCACGCTTGGCCAGCGGGGCCCAGGTGGCATTCACGGTACCGATCGGGCCGGCCACGTCGGGCGAATCGCCGAAGCGGTCGTTCAGCCACTTGATGTCGGCATCCACCTCGCCCTTGGTGGCCTTGAAGGCCTCGAACGCCTGCGCGTTGCCGTCGATCGCCTCGCGGCCCTGGTTGGCCAGGCGCTGCGAGTTCAGCTGCAGGCGCGAGGCCGCCGTGCTGGCGCCACCGAGGCGCGAGGCCTTGGTGGTGGCGTACAGGGTGTTGCCGGCGAACACCACCAGCGAGCCGACCAGCAGCCAGATCCAGAAGTTGGTGCTGAGATTGCGGCCCTTGCCGGCGGCGGAATCCATCAAATTGCTCATCGTGCGACCTCGGCTTGCTTGGTGTCCGCTGTTCAGGCGGCGGCTTGGCGGAATTCGGGGGTGCGGGACAGGCGTTCGAGGCTGAACACGCCCCAATCCTGGTCGTTCATGCGGTAGGCACGCTCGACGAAGTGGGCATAGCGCCCATCCATCAGCGCGCTGGCGTCGATCGCCTGCGCCTCGATGAAGCTGCGCTGGCCGTACAGCTCGTCGATGGTGACGGCGACATCGCCGCCCGGCTGGCGCACCACCAGCACGCGCTGGCGCTCGTGCAGCACGGTGCGCTCGCCTTCGAGGAACTGCTTGAGATCGACCACCGGCAGCAGGCTGCCGCGGATGTTGGCGATGCCCAGCAGCCACGGCAGCGCGCCGGGCACGTGGGTCAGCGCCGGCAGCGGCAGGATCTCGACCACCTCGTCGAACCCGGAGGCGAGCCGGTGGCGGCCGACGCGATAGGCCACGCCGCGCCACAGGCCGGGCGCGTCCAACTGCTCGGGCAGGCCAGCGACG
>JBKBXH010000104.1:0-5215 GCA_046313655.1 Thermomonas sp.
AGGCGTCGCGGACGCCCTCGTCCTCGCTGAGCGCCTCGTACACGGCGTCGAGCGCGGCGGCCTCGCCGGCGTTCAGGTTCATCTCGGCGGCCGTCCGGCGACGCACGTCGACATAGACTTCGCCCGCGGCCTCGTCCGCCCGCGCCTCGGCGATGCCGATGCTGGTGGCCATGCGCAGGGACGGGTCGATGTCGGGCAGGCGGATGGCGCGGGTGGCGTCCAGCAGCCGCTGCGCGATCATGCGTGCCTGCGCGAGATCGGCGCCGGCGCAGACCACCGCGAATTCCTCGCCGCCGATCCGGCCCAGCGCGTCGCGGTCGCGCAGCTGCGCCTGCCAGGCCTGCACGGTGTCGCGCAGGACCGCATCGCCGGCGGCATGGCCGTGGCGGTCGTTCACGCTCTTGAAGTGGTCGAGGTCGAGCAGCAGCAGCGACAGCGGCTCGTCCTGCCGCTGTGCGGTGGCCAGCGCGGCATCGGCGGTTTTCTCGATCGCCAGCCGGCTGGCGGCGCCGGTCAGCGGGTCGGTCATCGCCAGCATGCGCAGCCGGCGCGCGCGCCGCTGCTGGCGCCAGGCCAGGGTTGCCAGGACCCCGAGCAGCAGCACGCCCAGCACCAGCACCAGGGTCTGCCAGCGGCGCTCGCGCTCGAGCACGGCCAGTTCCAGCTGGCGCGTGCGGGCATCGGCGCGCAGACGCTGGTTCTCGAAATCGCGGCGGCGGATCTCGTATTCGTATTCCAGCAGCCGGCTCTGCTCCAGCCGCATCTTGGCCTGCAGGCTGGCCTCCAGGTTGGCATGGCGCTTGTAGTCGGCCAGCGCCTCGCCGATCCGCCCCAGCGCTTCCTCGCTGGCCGACTGCGCCTGATAGAGCATGGCCAGGTAGCGCTGGTTGCCGTCCTTCTCGATCAGCGGCAGCGCCTGCCGGAAATGCGCCAGCGCCTGCAGGTGCTGGCCCTTGCCGGCCACGGCCTGGCCTTCCATCAGCTGCAGCATGCCTTCGTTGGCGGTCACCTGCTCGGCGGCATAGCCGGCCCGCGCCTGCGCGAGGGTGGCCAGCGCGGAATCGAACTCGCCCTGGGCAATCTGTGCCGAGGCCAGCCCCAGCCGCGCGCTGGCGATGTTCAGGCGGTCGTCGTGCTTGAGCGCCACCGCCACGGCACGCTCGAAGCTGGCACGCGCCTTCGGCAGTTCCCCGGACTCCTCGTACAGGTAGCCGAGCTGGATCAGGTCCGACACCTGGCGCTCCCAGTCGCCCAGGTCCTGCTGGCGCGCGACCGAGCCGGTGAAGTAGCGCTCGGCCGGGGCGAAGTCGCCCATTCGTCGGTAAGCGATGGCGACCCCCATCTGCAGGGTGTCGATCTCGTGGTCGATGCCAGAGGCGCGGAACGCGGCCCGCGCGCGCTGGAAATCGATCAGGGCCTTGGCTTCCTCGCCGATGTCCGACAGCAGGCCGCCGCGCAGCATCAGCGACTCGCCGTACAGCTGGCGCTCGCCCGAATCCTGCAGCAGGGCCACCAGCTTGTCGGCTTCGGTGATCGCTAGGTGGGTGCCGTCGAGCAACTGCACGAACCCCACCCGGCAGAACTGCGCGCGGCCCTGCGAGGCGATGTCGCGCGCGGCCTGGGCCCGGCGCAGGGCATCGTCGGTATAGGCCAGCCCCTGCTGCGCATCCTTCCAGCGCGGGCTGCCGCAGTACACCGAGCGGAACTGCACCTCGCGCGCTTTGTCACCCGGAGGCAGCAGGGTGCGCAGCTGCTCCAGCCAGGTGTTGTAGGTCTCGTAGGGGGCATCCATCGAGGACGGCCCGACCACGTTTTGGAAGATGGCGTCGAACTGCGCGGCCTTCTGCGGCGGCGCCGGCGGCGCATCCAGCAGCGAGGCAAACGACGGCGCTGCCGTCGGCAGCAGGGCCAGCAGCAGGAGCAGGTTTCGCAGCCATGGGGCCAGGCCCATTCATGCTCCGGAGGGATATGAGCCCGAATGTATTACAAACCGATGACGTCGGTTGTGCTGGAGATCGCGATTCGCATGGCCGGGTCAGCCGCCCAGCACCTCCGCCACGAACGGCGGCAGGGCCTGTGCGCCCTTGTGCAGGTCCGCGGTGTAGTAGCGGGTCGGGAACGCCTTGGCGCGGGCATCGGCCTCGCGGAAGCCGAACCCGGCGTTCGCGGCCTTCTTCGCCATCGTGCAGCTCCACCAGCCGGTGGGGTAGCAGGGCTGCGGGAACGGCAGGGTCTGGAAGCTCGCGAAGCCGGCCTTGCCCATCTCGGCGCGCATGGCCTTTATGAGGTCCAGCAGCACCAGCGGCGACTCGCTCTGCTGGACCAGAATGCCGTCGTCCTTCAGCGCGCGGTGGCAGCTCTCGAAGAACGCCTTGTTGAACAGCCCTTCCGCCGGGCCCACCGGGTCGGTGGAATCGACGATCACGATGTCCACGCTGCCCGGCGCGCAGTTGGCCATATAGGCGATGCCGTCGTCCCACAGCAGCTCGGCGCGCGGATCGTCGTTGGATTCGCACAGCTCGGGGAAGTACTTCTCCGCCATGCGCGTGACCTGTTCGTCGATGTCGCACTGCACGGCCTTCTCCACGCCCGGGTGGCGCAGCACCTCGCGCAGGGTGCCGCAATCACCGCCGCCGATGATCACCACGCGCTTCGGGTCCGGATGGGTGAACAGCGCCGGGTGCGACATCATCTCGTGGTAGAGGAAGTTGTCGCGGGTGGTCAGCATCATCGCGCCGTCGATCAACATGACGTTGCCCCAGTCGGTCGATTCAAAGATCTCGATCTTCTGGAACGGCGACTGCACCTCGTCCAGCTTGCGGGTGACGCGAAAGCCGATCGAGGAGCCGGCCTTGTCGAAGTGTTCGTGCAGCCAGGTGGACTGGGTCATGGCGGGGGTTTCCGTGGTGCTTGCTTCCCGCTCGGGGGAAGGCGCGCGAAGGGCGGATGGGGTTCGGTGCGGCATCCGGCGGCGACCTGCGCCGAACCCTCACCGCGACCCCTCCCGGGGCGGGAGGGGCGTGGAACGGCGCGCATTGTACCGCCTGTAGAATGCGCATCCGTTCGCGCTGCCCGGATCCCGCCATGACCCCCTGGTCCCCCGACCTCGCCCGCAAGACCTATTCGATCCCGCACTGGGCGGACGGGTATTTCGACGTCGATGCGCGCGGCCGCATCGTCGCGCGGCCGCGCGGTGCGGACGGCCCGGCGGTGGCGCTGCCCGAGGTGGTGGATGCCTCGCTGGCGCAGGGCGGCAACCTGCCGGTGCTGGTGCGCTTCCCGGACATCCTCGGGCACCGCCTGGGCAAGCTGCAGGCGGCGTTCGCGCAGGCCCAGCAGGACTGGGACTACGCCGGCGGCTACACCGCGGTCTATCCGATCAAGGTCAACCAGCACGCCGGCGTGGCCGGCACGCTGGCCGCGCATCACGGCGAGGGCTTCGGGCTGGAGGCCGGCAGCAAGCCGGAGCTGATGGCGGTGCTGGCGCTGTCGCGCCCCGGCGGCACCATCGTCTGCAACGGCTACAAGGACCGCGAGTACATCCGGCTGGCGCTGATCGGGCGCAAGCTGGGGCTGGAGACCTTCATCGTCATCGAGAAACCCTCCGAGCTGAAGGTGGCGCTGGAGGAGGCGGCCGCGCTGGGCGTGAAGCCGGGCCTGGGCGTGCGCATGCGGCTGGCGTCGCTGGGTGCCGGCAAGTGGCAGAACAGCGGCGGTGACAAGGCCAAGTTCGGGCTGGACCCGCGCCAGCTGCTGACCCTGTGGAAGGAACTGCGCGATGCCGGCATGGGCGATTGCCTGCAGCTGCTGCATTTCCACATGGGCAGCCAGATCAGCAACGTGCGCGACATTGCCGCCGGCATGCGCGAGGCCACCCGCTATTTCGTCGAGCTCTCGCGCCTGGGCGCCCGGATCCAGCATGTCGACGTCGGCGGCGGCCTGGGCATCGACTACGAGGGCACCCGCTCGCGTTCGTACAACTCGGTGAACTACGGCATCCACCACTACGCCTCCAGCATCGTGCAGCCGCTGGCCGAGGCCTGCCGTGCCGAGGGGCTTGCGCCGCCGCGCATCCTCACCGAATGCGGGCGCGCGATGACCGCCCACCATGCGGTGCTGGTGGCCAACGTCAGCGAGGTCGAGCAGGCACCGGAAGGCCGCGTGCCGGAGCCGCATGACGACGAGTCCACCCCGGTGCGCCAGCTGCGCGAGCTGCATGCGGAAATGGCCCAGCGCCCGGCGGTGGAGGTCTTCCACGAAGCCAGCCAGGCCCATGCCGACGGGCTCAGCCTGTATGCGCTGGGGCAGCTGGACCTGGTCCAGCGCGCGCGCATCGACGACCTGTTCTACGCCATCGCGCATGCCGTGAAGGCGCGCCTGAGCTACGACGAGAAGAGCCACCGCGACCTGCTCGACGAACTCAACGAGCGGCTGGTGGACAAGTACTTCGTCAATTTCAGCGTGTTCGAGTCGATGCCGGACGTGTGGGCGATCGACCAGGTGTTCCCGATCGTGCCGATCGAGCGCCTGGACGAGGCGCCGACCCGGCGCGGCATCATCGCCGACCTCACCTGCGACTCCGACGGCAAGATCGACACCTACGTGGAGAATGAGGACCTCGACTCCTCGCTGCCGCTGCATCCGCTGCGCAAGGGCGAGAACTACCGGCTGGGCTTCTTCCTGGTCGGCGCCTACCAGGAGATCCTGGGCGACATCCACAACCTGTTCGGCGACACCGATGCCATCGAGGTGCGCTGCGACGGCGACGGGTTCGCGATTAGCCAGCAGCGCCGCGGCGACACCACCGACGTGATGCTGGACTACGTCGGCTACAAGCTCGATGACCTGCGCAGCGAATACGCCGCCAAGGTGGACGCGGCAAACCTGCCCGCCGCCGAGGGCGCCGCGCTGAAGGCCGCGCTGGAAGCCGGGCTGACCGCCTACACCTACCTCGACGACACGCCGGCCTGACGCGCGCGGCCGGCAGCGGCCTCAGTCGGCCCGCGCCTGGCCCGCGCCGGCCTGTGCGGCGGGCACTGCCCGCCACGGCGCCACCACCAGCACCACGCCCGCGAGCACCAGCAGCGCGCCGAGCAGGCGCAGGCCATCGACCGGCTTGGGTGCCTGCAGCACGCCGTACTGGTCCAGCAGCAGGGAGGCGGTGACCTGGCCCAGCACCGCCAGGCAGATCATCCCGGCTGCGCCGATGCGCGGC
>JBKBXH010000105.1:0-5192 GCA_046313655.1 Thermomonas sp.
GGGCAGGTGGCCGGGCGGTTGCTGCAGGCGCAGGGGATCTCCACCCTGCTGTGGGTGCTGTTTGGGCTGTTCGCGGCGCAGGCCCTGCTGGGCTACCTGGTGGCGGTGCAGTCGCAGAAGGTCAGCAGCTGGTTGGTTGCGGAGGCGGGCAGCCGCCTGCACGCGCACCTGCAGGCCCTGCCGCTGGGCTGGCATGCCGAACGCCGGCGTGGCGATGTGCTGGCCTTGCTGACCGGCGACATCCATCGCTTGGGCGACTTCATCGTCTCCGTTGCGCTGCCGCTGCTGCCGCTGCTGCTGACCTTCCTCGGCGCCCTGCTGGTGATGTGGCGGCTGGCGCCGCTGATCGCGCTGGCCATCGCCTGCCTGCTGCCGCTGCTGTTCGTCCTGCTCAAGCTGGCCGGGCGCCGCCTGCGGCCATTGGGACAGGCCAGCATGCAGGCCTGGGCGGACCAATCGGCGCTGGCCGCGCAGCAGCTGGAACTGCTGCCGGTGGTCAAGGCTTTCGCCACCGGCGAACTGGAAGCGCGCCGCTACCGCGAGGGCGCGCACCGGCTGTCGGCGGCGGAAATGCGCCAGGTGCGCTGGCAGGGCGCGATCCTGCCGCTGGTGCAGGTGGCCGGTGCCGGGGTGGTGCTGTTGCTGCTGGGGCTGGCCGGGCGCGAGGTGGTCAGCGGCCAGTTGCAGGTCTCCCATCTGGTCAGCGTGGTCCTGTAGGGGCTGGTGCTGGTCAACCCCATCGGCCCGCTGGCCACCGTCTATGGACGTACCCAGGCCGCGCGCGGCGCGGCGCGCCGCCTGCACGAGGTGCTGCAGGCGGCACCGGAACCGGATGCCGGCGACGTGAAGACGATCCCGGCGGATGGCGACATCCTGTTCGACCGGGTCGCCTTCGCCCATCCCGGGCGGCCGCCGTTGTTCGAGGACTTCAGTCTGCGCATCCGCGCCGGCGAGACCGTGGCCATCACCGGCCCCAATGGCGCCGGCAAGAGTACCCTGGCGCACCTGCTGCTGCGGTTGGTGGAACCCCGGGCCGGAAGCATCTCGATCGGGGGCACGCCGCTGGGGCGGTTCCGGCTGGCGGCCTTGCGCGGCCAGATTGGCCTGGTCCCGCAGCAGGTGCTGCTGTTCAACGCCACGGTGCGCGACAACATCGCCTACGGGCATGCCGATGCCGGACAGGACGAGATCGAACGGGCGGCGCATGCCGCGCGCGCGCACGCATTCATCCAGGCGCTGCCGCAGGGCTACGACACTGTGGTCGGCGACCAGGGCGTGAAGCTTTCCGGCGGCCAGAAGCAGCGCATCGCGCTGGCGCGGGCCCTGCTGAAGCAGCCGTCGATCCTGATCCTGGACGAGGCGACCGCGATGTTCGATCCGGCCGGCGAGCAGGAATTCATCGCGGAATGCCACGACGTGCTTCGGGCGCGCACCGTGCTCCTGATCACGCACCGCCCGGCCAGCCTGGCCCTGGCCGACCGCGTGCTGCGCTTGGCCGACGGGCGCTGGGAAAATTTCAGCCCCGGGCTTGCTGCAGACCCTGCCGGAAGTCATTAGACTGGCCCCACCTGCACGGAGGCAGTGGCATGTTCCAGAACTTCCAGGGGATCGATCCGGACTCCGCGGTGGTGGCCTTTGCCCTCACTGCGGCGTTGTTGTGGCTGCTGCAGCCGCTGGCGCGCCGGTTGAACCTGCTGGACCATCCGGCTGGGCGCAAGGCGCATGCGGTGCCGACCCCGGTCACCGGCGGCATCGCCATCTTCATCGCCTGCACCGTGCTGTTCCTGTGGAGCGATTCCACCAGCCACGCCGCCTATTCCTTCCTGGCGGCCTCGGGGCTGCTGATCGTGCTCGGCGTGCTGGATGACCTGTACGACCTGCGCTGGTACTGGCGAATCCTCGGCCAGACCGCGGCGGTGCTGCTCATCATCTATTGGGGCGGGGTGCGGGTGGAGTACATCGGCCCGGTGTTCGGGATGAGCCCGACCGCGCTGGGCTGGCTCTCGGTGCCGTTCACCATCTTCGCCACCCTCGGCGTGATCAACGCGATGAACATGATCGACGGTGCCGACGGCCTGTGCGGGCTGCTCGGGCTGGCGGCGCTGGCGATGCTGGCCGCGGCGGCGATCTACTCCGGCAACGCGCTGCTGGTGGAGCGGCTGTCGGTGCTGGTGGGAGCGCTGGCCGGCTTCCTGCTGTGGAACATGCGCCTGCCGTGGCGGCCGCGTGCCAAGGTGTTCCTGGGCAATGCCGGCAGTGCGATGCTGGGGCTGGTGATCGCCTGGGTCAGCTTCCGCCTGACCCAGACCCCGGCGCATCCGGTGATCCCGGTGCTGGCGCTGTGGATGCTGCCGATCCCGGTGATGGACTGCCTGGTGCTGATCGTGCGCCGCCTGCAGGAAGGGCGCTCGCCGTTCTCGGCCGGACGCGACCATATCCACCACATCATGCAGGACGCCGGCTTTGGGCCGACCCGCGCGGCCGTGCACCTGGCCTGGTTCAGCCTGCTGTGCGGGTTCTGCGCGGCCTGGCTCAAGCGCATGCAGGTGCCACCGCCGTTGCTGCTGCTGGCCTTCGTCCTGCTGTGCGTCGGCTGGTACTGGCTGACCGCGCGCCGCGAGCGCGCGGTGGCCTTCTTCCGTCGCCTGCGTCGCGCGCCGGCCTGCCCGGAAAGCAGCCGCGCCGCGCTCCCGGAAGTGGAGTGAGGGTGGGCACAGGTTCCCGTTCGTTGTGAGCCTGTCGAACCATGAACGGGAACGGCGATCGGCCTGAACCTGCCGCAGCGCCCTTCGACACGCTCAGGGCGAACGGGGCAGTCGCTTATTCCAGCTGGTCGGCCGCCCAGGCGGCGTCCAGGGCTTCCATCGCGTCCAGCGGCTTGCACCGGGCGGCTTTCTCGTAAGCCGCGGCGGCGGCGTCCTCGTTGCGGCGTTCATCCAGCAACAGCAGCACGTTGCCATGCTCGACGTGCGCGATCGGCGAGGCCGGGGTTAGCTTCAGCGCGGTGGCGATGTGCTTCTCGGCCTCGGCGGCTTTCGCGCCGTAGGTCAGGCCGGCCAGCATCGCGCCGATCTTGCCGACGATCTCGGCGTGGTACACCGCCATCGCGGTATGCGCCTCGGCATGCTTGAGGGCCAGCTCCAGCGCGGTGTCCAGCGCCGTGCGGACCTTGCCGGCGATGCCCATCTTCAGGGCCTTGGCGATCGACAGCCCCTGGCTGTAGCGGCCGAGGGCAAACGCCAGCCGGTAGTGGCTGTTGGCCTCGCCAGGCAGGGCCTGCACCGCCGCCTCGGCCAGCGCGGCGGCGCGCTCGAAGCGCTTGAGCTTCTCGTCGTCATCGTCCACAAGGTAGGTGGCGTGGATGCCGATGGCCTTCACCGCCACCGAGGCGCCCACTGGCCCCAGCGCCTCGCCAGCGGTGAACGCGGCCTGGAAATCGCCGCGATGGAATGCGCGCCAGGCGTCCTGCAGCGCGGCGGCCACCGCTTCGGCCGTTTTTTGCTTCGGGGCCGCCTTGCCGGCGGCCTTGAGCAGCGCAGCGGCGCGCTTCTCGTCGGGGTACGGCTCGCCATCGCCGGCATGCAGCTTGGGCCAGGCTTTCTTCAACGCCTCGCCCGTATACGCGAATGGCTTGGCATCGTGCGGGAAGGGAGCCCAGGCGGCGGATTTCTTGCTGACCATGCGGAAGGTCCTGTCGGGAAGCACGGAGGCCAGCATCCTGCGGGCGGCGGCGGCTGGCAAGAGGGGCGCGGCGGCGGGGGTAGTGTGTTTGCTCCAGCCGCCGGCCGCACCCTGCGGCCATCGCGCCCGGGAGGAGGCCCGCCATGCCCGCATCTCGCAAGCCCGCCCCGCGCCGGCTGCCGCCGCTGCGGTTCGTGCCGACCGCCCGCCACTGGTGGCTGGTCGCCCTGGGCCTGCTGGCGCGGGTGCGGCGCCCGCCGCGCGATCAGTCGAGGTAGGCGCGGGTCAGGGTGTTGAGGTGCACGCGCTCGGCGTCGCGCAGGAACGGGGCGATCAGCATCATCACCTGCACGATGCCGTCGCGGATCGAGGCCTGCTCGTCGCGGTCGCCGCGGGCGGCGGCGTAGTTCATCCAGAAAGTGGCCACCACCAGCACGTTGGTGGCCGCGGCGTCCAGCTCGTCGGCCGAGGCGCGCATCACCCCGGCCTGCACCAGCCCGCGCATCACCGCGTGCGCCCGTTCGTCGGCGCGCTTGAGGATGCGCGCGAAGCGCAGGCGCAGGCGCCGGTTGCGGCTGAGGATGTCCACCAGGTCGCGGTACAGGAAGCGGTAGTCCCAGATGCACTCGAACACCAGGTGCAGCTGCAACCAGACATCCTCCAGCCCCGGCAGGCGGCCCTGCGGCGCCGACAGCGCCGCGTCCATGCGCGCCTCGTAGCCGGCGAACAGCTGCTCGATGATGTCGTCCTTGTTGCGGAAGTGGTAGTACAGGTTGCCGGGGCTGATCTCCAGCTCGTCGGCGATGTGGTTGGTGGTGACGTTCGGCTCGCCCTGCGCGTTGAACATGGCGAGCGAGGCATCGAGGATGCGCTGGCGGGTCTGGCGGGCCATCGTCGGCGGCGGGCGCGGGTCAGGCGGTCAGCTTCTTCACCAGGTCCACGTACTTCTGCATCGCCTCTTCCTGCGTGGTGCCCTTGAGCTTGGCCCAGGCCTCGTACTTGGCGGTGCCCACGAAGTCGAAGAACCCGGGCTTGGGGCCGCTGACGTCGCCTTCCGCGCCCTGCTTGTAGAGCGCGTACAGCCGCAGCAGGGTGTCGTTGTCGGGGCGCTCGGTGAGGGTCTTGATGTCCTGCGCGGCTTGCTCGAACAGGGCTTTGAGGTCGGCCATGGTGGTTCCCCGTGCTTTGGAAGCGGCATATCAGCATGCGCCCGGTGGCCGGTCAATACGCGGGGGAATTGTCGAGCGCGCGCGGCTCTGGCAACGTAGGCCGGAGGCGGCGCACCATCGCGTCGATGGCATTCTGGGGAGCGCGCAATGGCTTATTTCGTCACCGGCGGCACCGGCTTCATCGGCCGTTTCCTGATCGACAACCTGCTCAAGCGCAAGGGCAGCATCCATGTACTGGTGCGCAAGGATTCGCTGAAGAAGTTCGAGGCGCTGGCCAAGCAGCGCGGCTGGGACCGCAAGCGCGTGCTGCCGGTGACCGGCGAGATGACCGAGGCGCGCTGC
>JBKBXH010000106.1:0-5185 GCA_046313655.1 Thermomonas sp.
GCAGGATGAAATCGCGCGCGCGGTCGGCATCCTGGGCATCCAGCTGCACCTGCATCGCGCGGATCCCGGCCAGCGCCGGCTTGCTGCCCGGCTGCCGCGCCAGCCAGGCCAGCATCGCGTCCTCGTCGGCGCGGCGCACGCGCACCGCGTCGCTGCGGCGCAGCCCGTCCAGCTCGCCCTGCGCGCGCTTGAGGTTGTTCTTCAGCGAGGCCACGGTGGAGGCGTAGCGCACGCGCTTCTCGTCGCTGCCGGCGGTGGCCGCATCGATGGTACGGATCAGGCCGTCCAGCATCTCCACCCGCGCGGGCAGCAGCCAGTCCACCTGGGTGGCGAACTCGGAGGCGGTGCGCAGGCGGAAGGTGACGCCGGGGTAGCCGGCCACCATCGCGAAATCCCCCGCCTTCACCGGCGTGGTGGACACCGGCAGCACCGCGGGCGGCACGTATGGCACGTTATCCGGCGCGTACTCGGCCGGCTTGCCGTCCTTGCCCACGTAAGCGCGGTAGAACGCGAAATCGCCGCTGTGGCGCGGCCACATGAAGTTGTCGATCTCGTCGCCGTAGTTGCCGATCGCCTCCGGCGGCGCGTACACCAGCCGGATGTCCTGCAGCTCCAGCTGCTTGATCAGGTAGAACTCGCTGCCGTAGTACATGTCGGCCACGCTGCAGCGGTGCCCGGCATCGCGCTCACATTCGGCCACCGCGGCCTTCTTCGCGGCCTCCACCGCATCGAAGTACGCGCGCCCGGTCTTGCCCTTGGCCCCGGCCAGGATGCGGTCGGTGATCGGGGTGAAGCCGACCGTCACCCAGGCCCGCGCGGCCGGCCCGGCGGAGACCTCGTCGGCCATCGCGGCGGCGTTGAAGCCATCCCGGATCAGGTTCCTGCCGGGCGTGGAATTGAGCTGGATCGCGCCCATCGCGCAGTGGTGGTTGGTGACGATCAGCCCCTGCGGCGAGACGAAGCTGGCGGTGCAGCCGCCCAGCGAGATCACCGCCGCCAGCGGATCGGCGGTGACGTCGGCCAAGGCCGCCGGATCGCCCTGGAACCCCGCGGCCTTCAGCTGCGCCGCCAGCTGCGGCAGTTGCGAGGGCATCCACATGCCTTCGTCGGCATGGGCGGTCCCGCCCGCGAGGGTCAGGGCCAGGGCGGCGGTCAGGCTGCGTTTGCGCATGGGCGGCTCTCCGGGGCGGCAAACCCGTATTAGACCATCCCCGCCCGGCGGCGGCCCGTGCCCATGGTCAGGCCGGGCCGGCGCGGGGAACGGCGCTAAAATGGCGGCCTCCTCCCACGGGTCACGCACATGTCGCAAGCCACCACCATGCGCGCGCTGGTCAAGCGCGAAGCCGCCAAGGGCATCTGGATGGAAGAGGTGCCGATCCCGGTGCCCGGCCCGAACGAGGTGCTGATCAAGCTGGAGAAGACCGCGATCTGCGGCACCGACCTGCACATCTACCTGTGGGACGACTGGAGCCAGCGCACGATCAAGCCGGGGCTGACCATCGGCCACGAGTTCGTCGGCCGGATCGCCGCCCTCGGCGCGGCCGTCTCCGGCTACGAGGTCGGCCAGCGCGTCTCGGCCGAGGGCCACATCGTCTGCGGCCACTGCCGCAACTGCCGCGCCGGCCGCCAGCACCTGTGTCCGAACACGGTCGGCATCGGCGTGAACCGCAACGGCGCGTTCGCCGAATACATGGTGATGCCGGCCAGCAACCTGTGGCCGATCCCGGACCAGATCCCGTCCGAGCTGGCGGCGTTCTTCGATCCCTACGGCAACGCCGCGCACTGCGCGCTGGAGTTCGACGTGGTCGGCGAGGACGTGCTGATCACCGGCGCCGGCCCGATCGGGATCATCGCCGCCGGCATCTGCAAGCACATCGGCGCGCGCAACGTGGTCGTCACCGACGTCAACGACTACCGCCTGAAGCTGGCCGCCGACATGGGCGCCACCCGGGTGGTGAACGTGGCCAACACCTCGCTGAAGGACGTGATGGCCGACCTGCACATGGAAGGCTTCGACGTGGGGCTGGAGATGAGCGGCAACCCGCGCGCGTTCAACGACATGCTCGACTGCATGTACCACGGCGGCAAGATCGCCCTGCTCGGCATCCTGCCCAAGGGCGCCGGGGTGGACTGGGACCGCATCATCTTCAAGGGCCTCACCGTGCAGGGCATCTACGGCCGCAAGATGTACGAGACCTGGTACAAGATGACCCAGCTGGTGCTCTCCGGCTTCCCGCTGGGCAAGGTGCTGACCCACCAGCTGCCGATCGAGGAGTTCCAGAAAGGCTTCGACCTGATGGAACAGGGCAAGGCCGGCAAGATCGTGCTGAGCTGGAACTGACGAGACGGGTCGTGCATTGGGCGGCCGGGGCTGCCTGTGCACGACCATCGGCGGCATGGATGCCGCCGATGAGCCTACATGGACGTATTCACGGCGTGTCGGGCACAGGCAGCCCCGGCCGCCCAATGCGCACGGAACCCCCATGTCCCTGACCCAACGCTACGCCGATACCCTCGAGGAAATCCGCGCCGCCGGCCTGTTCAAGTCCGAGCGCATCATCACCAGCCCGCAGTCGGCCGAGATCCAACTGGCCGACGGGCGCACCGTGCTGAACTTCTGCGCCAACAACTACCTCGGGCTGGCCGACCACCCGGACATCATCGCGGAGGCCAAGCAGGCGCTGGATACCCACGGCTTCGGCATGGCCAGCGTGCGCTTCATCTGCGGCACCCAGGACCTGCACAAGCAGCTGGAACAGACCATCGCCGACTTCTTCGGCACCGAGGACACCATCCTCTACGCCGCCTGCTTCGACGCCAACGGCGGCCTGTTCGAGCCGCTGCTGGACGAGCACGACGCCATCATCAGCGATGCGCTCAACCACGCCTCGATCATCGACGGCGTGCGCCTGTGCAAGGCCAGGCGCTACCGCTACGCCAACTGCGACATGGCCGACCTCGAGACGCAGCTCCGGCAGGCCAAGGCCGACGGTGCGCGCACGATCCTGATCACCACCGACGGCGTGTTCTCGATGGACGGCTTCATCGCGCCGCTGGACGAAATCACCGCGCTGGCCGCGAAGTACGGCGCGCTGGTGCACATCGACGAATGCCACGCCACCGGCTTCCTGGGCGCCACCGGCCACGGCAGCGCCGAGGTCAAGGGCGTGCTGGACAAGATCGACATCTTCACTGGGACCCTCGGCAAGGCCATGGGCGGCGCGCTGGGCGGCTTCACCACCGCGAAGAAGGAGGTGATCGAACTGCTGCGCCAGCGCTCGCGCCCGTACCTGTTCTCCAACTCGCTGCCGCCGCACGTGGTGGCCGCCGGCATCAAGGCCTTCCAGATGCTCTCGTCCGCGGGCGAGCTGCGCGAGCGCCTGCGCGAGAACACCGCCTACTTCCGCGAGCGCATGACCGCCGCCGGCTTCGACCTCAAGCCGGGCGTGCACCCGATCTGCCCGGTGATGCTGTATGACGCCCCGCTGGCGCAGCGCTTCGCCACGCGCCTGCTGGAGGAAGGCATCTACGCGATCGGGTTCTTCTTCCCGGTGGTGCCGAAGGGCCAGGCGCGCATCCGCACCCAGATCTCCGCGGCGCATACCCGCGAACACCTCGATCGCGCGATCGATGCCTTCACCCGCATCGGCTGCGAACTGGGCGTACTGACGGCCTGACGGCTCAGCCGCCGCCGAGCGCGGCGACTTCCTCCGCGCCCAGTTCGCGCCACTGGCCCTTCGGCAACTCGCCCAGGGCCAGCGGCCCGATCGCCACCCGCACCAGCCGCAGCACGCCGATGTCGAGCGCCGCCAGCAGGCGGCGGATCTGGCGGTTGCGGCCTTCGTCGAGCACGATCTCGAGCCACGCGTTCTTATCCCCTGACCGCAGCAGGGCGGCCGAAGTGGCGCGCAGGTCATCGCCGCCCTCCCGGACGCCATGCCGCATCGCCGCCAGCGTCGAAACATCGGGAATGCGATCTACCTGCACGTGGTAGGTCTTGTCCGGCCCGGTCGCCGGATCGGTGATGCGCGCGGCCCACGCCGGATCGTTGCTGAACAGCAGCAGGCCCTCGCTGGCCTTGTCGAGCCGGCCGACCGGGGCGATCCAGCCAAGCCCGGCGCCGTCGAAGCAGCGATAGACCGTATCGCGTCCATGCTCATCGCGCATGGTCGTCACCAGGCCACGCGGCTTGTTGAGCATCAGGTAGCGCGGCAGCGCGGCGGCCGGCTCGGCGCCATCGATGGCGATGCGCGCGGCCAGCGCATCGACGGGATGCTCGGGATCGCGCACCACGCGCCCCTCCAGCCGGACCCGCCCCGCGCGCACCAACCGCTCCGCCTCGCTGCGCGAGCACAGCCCGCGCTTGGACAGCACGCGCGCCAGGCCATGCCGCGGCCCACGCACGGAGCGGCTCACTTCTCCGGCGCGGCCGCGGCGGGCGCGGCGTCCGCGCCCGGCTCCTTCTTGCCGACCACGCGCACGCCGCGCGCCTTCATCCAGGCATCGAACTCGTCGGCGGTCATGCGCTTGCCGTTCTGGGTCATGTTGAAACGCCAGGGCGTGTTGTCGAACGCGGTCTTCGGCGTGTAGGCCGCTGGATCGGGAGCCCCCTGCGCCACCATCGGCGCAGCCTTGCGGAGCATCGCACGGCACCCGTCGATGCGGATGCGCGCCAGCACGTTCTCCACCGACAGCGCTTCGTCGAACGACTGCGCCAGCACGCCGTCGGCGCTGCCCAGCTGGGTCAGCGCGGGCGCGAACTCCGCCGCCACCGGCGCCAGGACGCCCACGCGCACGGGCGTCGAGGCCGTCAGCTCCATCTGGCAGGCATCACCCGCGGCATGCGCCATCGCCGGCAGGAACAGCAGCGGCAGGACTTGGATGGCACGACTCGACGGCATGGCAGATACTCCCCGGAAAACCGCGCACAGTGTAGGCCGCAGGCCGCCGCGCCGGCAATGCACTGCTGGCCCGGATTCGCAACACGGCCGCATCGCCCCCACCGGAAAAAACGAAGCCCGGCCAAGGGCCGGGCTTCGCATGGACTGCTCGTGAGCCTGAATTACTGGCTGTTGAGCTCGGTACGGCGGTTGATCTCGCTCTTGCAGGTCGGCAGCTTGTGAGTGCCCTTGTCCTCGAGCGGACGGCTGAAGCCATAGCCAACCGGGCCGGCCAGGCGCGAGGC
>JBKBXH010000107.1:0-5138 GCA_046313655.1 Thermomonas sp.
CGCAGAAGCCGGGCAGCAGCCCCGACCGGCCGCCTGCGTGCACACGCGCATCACTCCAGCAGCGCGCGAAACCCCTCGACGCCGAGCTCCCGCATGGTCTCGATGTTGCGCTCGATGATCGCGTCCGGCTGCGGGTAGGTCGCCACGGCGCGTTCCACACTGTCCTCGCGCAGCAGGTGCAGGATGGGGTAGGGCGCGCGATTGGTCAGGTTGCCGGGATCCTCGGCATCGGTATCGGCGAAGCGGTAGTCGGGGTGGAAGCTGGCCACCTGCAGCACGCCGGCCAGCGCCATCGCCTCCACCAGCGCGTCGGCATCGTCGAGGAAATCGTTGTAGTCGAGGAAGTCGCCCAGCACCAGCGGATGCACCAGCAGGGTGGTGTCGGTGGCCTCGGCCGGGGTGTCGCGCAGCAGCGCCAGCTCCTCGCCCAGCTGCTCCAGCAGGGCGCGCTCGGTGCTGGCATCGCTGACCACGATCCGCACCTGCTGCTTCACGTACACCGCCTTGGCGAACGGGCACAGGTTCAGCCCGATCACCGCGCGTTCCAGCCAGCGGCGCACGCCGGCTTCGATGGCCTCGGGGTCGAACGCCGGCTCCTCGTGCATGGCCACCTCAGTCGCGGAAGTTGTCGAACTGCAGCGGCAGCCCGAAGTCCTTGCCCCGCAGCAGCGCGATCGCCGCCTGCAGGTCGTCGCGCTTCTTGCCGGTCACGCGCAGCTTGTCGCCGTTGATCTGGGTCTCGACCTTCAGCTTGGCGTCCTTGATCGCCGCCTGCAGCTTCTTCGCCAGCTCGCGCTCGATGCCCTGCTTCACCGTCACCTTCTGGCGCGCGCCGGCGAGGTTGGTGTCGATGTCGCCGAACTCGAGGCAGCGCACGTCGATCTTCCGCGCGACCAGGCGCGCGCGCAGGATGTCGGTCATCTGTTGCAGCTGGAACTCGCTGGGCGCCGACTGGGTGATCACGGCGTCCTCGCGTTCGAACCTGGCATCCACGCCCTTGAAGTCGAAGCGGGTCGCCAGCTCGCGGTTGGCCTGGTCCACCGCATTGGTGAGTTCGTGGGTATCCACTTCTGAGACGATGTCGAAGGAAGGCATGGCATTCGGCACGGTGACGGGGCGCGCAGGTTAACGCATGCTGGCGGCATGGGGACGAACGCCGCCATCCGCCCGCATCCGCACCGCGCCGCCTGGCTGATGCTGGCGGCGGTGGCCGCGTTCTCGCTGATGGATGCGGGGCTGAAGGCGCTCTCGGCGCACTATCCGCCGTTGCAGGTGGCGGCCCTGCGCGGGGCCTCCTCGCTGCCGTGGGTGCTGGCCTGGGCGCTGTGGACGGCCGGGCCTGCGGCGCTGCGGGTGGTGCGCTGGCCGCTGCACCTGCTGCGCGGCGTGCTGGGGGTGCTGATGATCGCCAGCTTCGTGTACGCCCTGAAGCGGCTGCCGATGTCCACCGCCTACGCGATCTTCTTCGTCGCGCCGCTGCTGATCACCGCGTTGTCGGTGCCGATCCTGCGCGAGCGGGTCGGGCCGCGGCGCTGGACGGCGATCGCGCTCGGCCTGCTCGGGGTGCTGGTGGTGCTGCGGCCCAGCGCGGCGGGCATGTTCACCGCGGCCGGGTTGGCGGTGCTGGTAGCGGCCACCTGCTACGCGCTGTCGGCGATCACGGTGCGGGTGCTGGCCCGGACCGACCGCACCCAGGCCATCACCTTCTGGCTGCTGGCGATGATGGCGGGCGGGGCCGGCGCGCTGGCGCTGCCGGACTGGGTGGCGCTGCGCGGCGAGCACCTCGCCATCGTGATCGCGATTGGTATCGCCGGCGCACTGGGCCAGTACGCGATCACCGAGGCGTTCCGGCTGGGCGAGGCGTCGCTGATCGCCCCGCTGGAATACACCGCGCTGGCCTGGGGCACCCTGCTCGACCTGCTGCTGTGGGGCGTGCTGCCGGATGCCGCCACCTGGGCCGGGGCCGCGATCATCGTCGCCAGCGGGTTGTACCTGCTGCGGCGCGAGCGCGTGCACGCCGAGGCCGAACATCCCTGAGCCGCGGATACGCGCGCGCCCGGCCGGGGCCGGGCGCGGTGGCGGGTATGCGGGTGGCAGGAGGCGTCAGGGCGCGGCGGCCGGCGCCCCTTCGCCGATGGTCTGGTTCAGCAGCTGCGCCAGGCGTTCGCCGGCCAGGCGCACGCGGTCTTCCGCCAGCGGCCGCATCTCGTCCAGGTAGGCGTGGGTCATCACGTGCTTGTCGCCGGCCGGGTACAGGCCCTTGGCATCGATCAGCGCGCACGACTCCTTGGCCCAGTCCAGGGTGGCGCCGGCGGGCACGCCGGTGGGTGCGGCGCCCTTCGCCAGCTGGCGGTCCAGCAGGTCCACGTACTCGGCCACCGGCAGCCGGCGGCTGGCCAGGATGTAGTAGTCCCAGATCGCGTGCAGGTTGGTGCCCATGACGCCGTTCACGTAGCTCTTGGCGGCATACGGTTCCGGCAGCAGCGGGGTGCGCAGGCTGATCTGGTACTGGTTGCCGCCGGCGTCCGGACGGTTGCCGGCGTGCATCGGCTGGTGTTCGTCGCCCACGAAGTGCACCACGAACTTGAGCGCGTCGCGGCGCGCGTCCAGCGGCTGGCTGCGGTCGCCCAGGATCGCCAGCTGGCGGTCGATCGCGCCGACCACGCAGTTGCCGTCCGGGCAGTCGCGCGCGAGGTCGAAGCCGCAGCCGCCGCCGCGCGCGTTGATGTAGTGCCAGCGCGAGGTGGCCTTGAAGCGGTCGGGATCGGTGCTGCGCAGGTCGTCGGCCCAGGACGCCACCCCGGCCAGGGTGGGGTCGGGTTCGCCGGCCAGCAGCCGGGCGACTTCGGCCTGCGCCTTCGGGTCGAGGTGGCGCTGGGCGATGGCGCCGACCATGGCGTGGCCCATGCGCGACCAGGCGAAGGCGGTGGAGGTGACGCCCAGGCACAGCAGGGCGGCGATCAGGAGGCGGGAGCGGAGGCGTGTCGTCATGCCGGGGAGGATACCCCGGCATGGCGTCCGGCAGATGACCGGATCAGAACGAGAACACGTAGGCGACCCCGTACACCGAAGGGTCGATGTGCACGGTGTTGGGCGTGCCGAGGTTGGCGCCGTTCAGCTTCACCTTGGTGTCGATGTCGATCTTGCGGTAGTCGATGCGGATCGCCCCTTTTTCGCCGACCCGGACATCCACGCCGATGTGGCCGGCCAGGCCCCAGGAGTCGGACAGGGACAGCCGGGTGCCGGTGATCGGGCCGGTGGTGCGGGTGCCGAAGAAGCGGGTGTAGTTCACGCCCAGGCCGACGAAAGGTCGCAGCGTGCCGTTGCCGAAGTGGTACTGCAGCGACACCGTGGGCGGCAGGTGCTTGGTGGAGCCGACCTTGCCCACGCCCACCACGTCGATGTCGTGCTGGAACGGCAGTGCGGCCAGCACTTCCACGCCTAGGTTGTCCTTCAGGAAATACTCGGCGGTGACGGTGGGGCGGGTGCTGTTGCCGACATCCATCTTCAGGTTGCCCAGCGGGGTGCCGACCAGGGTGCCGTTGTCGGAGCGCGGGGCGACCTGGTGGACGCCGACGCCGAGCGTCCAGTGCCCGGCGGATTGGGCGAAGGCGGGGCTGGTGGCCAGGGCCAGGGTGGCGGCAAGGGCGAGGCGGGGAAGGGGCATGCGGGATCTCCTTGGTGGTTTCAACTGAAACTAATTCTCCGGGGCCGCCGAGCCCGTGTATTGATCGGCGTCAAACCCGGCTGTGCCCGGTGCCGGGACGCCGCATCGGGGCGATCCGCTAAAATGCCGGTTTCCCCGTGCCCATTCGCAGGAGTTCCGCATGGCCATCAAGGTCGGTATCAACGGTTTCGGTCGCATCGGTCGTTGCGTGTTCCGCGCGGCGGTGCAGAACTTCGGCGACGACATCGAGATCGTCGGCATCAACGACCTGCTGGAGCCGGACTACCTGGCCTACATGCTGCGCTACGACTCCGTGCATGGCCGCTTCGACGGCGACGTGAAGGTCGAGAACGGCCAACTGGTGGTGAACGGCAAGACCATCCGCCTGACCGCCGAGCGCGACCCGGCCAACCTGAAGTGGGACGCCGTCGGCGCCGAGGTGGTGCTGGAGTCCACGGGCCTGTTCCTCACCGACGAGACCGCGCGCAAGCACATCGCCGCCGGCGCGAAGAAGGTGCTGATGTCGGCGCCGTCGAAGGACGCCACCCCGATGTTCGTGTACGGCGTGAACCACGCCAAGTACGCCGGCGAGGACGTGATCTCCAACGCCTCCTGCACCACCAACTGCCTGGCGCCGATCGCCAAGGTGCTGCATGACAAGTGGGGCATCAAGCGCGGCCTGATGACCACCGTGCACGCCGCCACCGCCACCCAGAAGACCGTGGACGGCCCGTCCAACAAGGACTGGCGCGGCGGCCGCGGCATCCTCGAGAACATCATCCCGTCCAGCACCGGCGCGGCCAAGGCCGTGGGCGTGGTGATCCCCGAGCTCAACAAGAAGCTCACCGGCATGAGCTTCCGCGTGCCGACCAGCGACGTGTCGGTGGTCGATCTCACCGTGGAGCTGGAGAAGCCCGCCACCTACGCCGAGATCTGCGCCGAAATGAAGGCGCAGAGCGAGGGCGCGCTGAAGGGCGTGCTGGGCTACACCGAGGACAAGGTGGTGGCCACCGATTTCCGCGGCGACGCGCGCACCAGCATCTTCGACGCCGAGGCCGGCATCGCGCTGGATTCCACCTTCGTCAAGCTGGTGTCCTGGTACGACAACGAGTGGGGCTACTCCAACAAGTGCCTGGAGATGGTCCGGGTGATGGCGGGCAAGTGACCGCCGGTCCACGGCCCCCGACTCCCACGAAGCCCCGCCACGTGCGGGGCTTCGTGCATGCCGGCGTGCAGGCGGGTTTGCCCGCGGCCATGGTATAGAGGCATTCCATGCAGAGCGGCGAGGACGCCAGCGGTACCTGGAGCATGCGCCACCGGCTGGCGGTCGGGCTGGCGCTGCGCCGGCACGCCGGTCGCTCCCGGGTGGTCGTCGGCCCGACCGGGCGGGTGGTCGAACGCAGCGGCCGGGACCTGCGTGAGGTCGACCTGCTGGTCGGCTCCGGTGGGGCCCTGCGCAACGGCGCCGCCG
>JBKBXH010000108.1:0-5114 GCA_046313655.1 Thermomonas sp.
CTGGTGCCCGCGCTGGCGCGCGAACCGGGCCTGGACGCCGCCCGCCGCGCCCTGCGCGCACCGCCGCCGCACGCCCGCAACGGCCTCGAACACCCCGGCGCGCTACCGCTGCACCGCCTGCACGAACGCCTGCACGCGCTGGGCCTGGATGCGGGCGCCTATGCCGCGCGCAGCGGGCTGGCGCTGGTGCCCGAACCGCAGTGGCTGCTGCTGGCCGGCTTCGACCGCTGGCAGCGGCCGCTGTGGCTGCATCCGCAGGCAGCGCATGCCTGGCATCGGATGCAGGCCGCGGCGCTGGCGGAGGGCCTGCTGCTGGAGGCGATCTCCGGCTACCGCAGCCACGACTACCAGCTGGGGATTTTCGAGCGCAAGCGGGCGCGCGGGCTGGCGATGGCGGACATCCTCGCGGTCAACGCCGCGCCCGGGTTCTCCGAGCATCATTCCGGGCTGGCGCTGGACATCGGCACGCCCGACGAGCCCCCGGCCGAGGAATCGTTCGAACGCACGCCCGCCTTCGCCTGGCTGCAGGCGCATGCACCCGCGCACGGCTTTTCGATGAGCTATCCGCGCGACAACCCGCACGGGATCGTGTACGAGCCCTGGCACTGGCGCTTCACACCCGCCTGAGCGGCCCTTCAGCGCGCCTCGACCAGTTCACGCACGGTGGCGCGCAGCCCGTCGCGCCAGGCGGGCAGCACGATGCCGAACTCGGCGCGCAGCCTCGCGGTGTCCAGCACCGAATACGCCGGCCGCCGCGCCGGGGTCGGGTACTCGACGGTGGCGATCGGCAGCACCCGCGGGCGACGCGCCAGCAGGCCCGCCGCCAGCGCCTCGTCCATGATGGCCTGCGCGAACCCGTGCCAGCTGGTCTCCCCCGCCGCCGCCAGGTGCCAGGTCCCGGACGCCGGCACCCCGTGCCGCAGCAGCTGGCCGGTGGCCTCCGCGATCCACGCCGCGGGGGTCGGCGCGCCGACCTGGTCGGCCACCACCCGCAGCTCCTCGCGCTCGGCGGCCAGTTGCAGCATGGTGCGCAGGAAGTTCCGGCCGTGCGCGGCGTACACCCAGGCCGTGCGCAGGATCGCGTGGCGCGCGCCGCTGGCGCGGATCGCCTCTTCGCCGGCCAGCTTGCTGGCGCCATACACGCCCAGCGGCGCGGTGGCATCGTCCTCGCGGTACGGCCGCGCGCTGCCGCCATCGAACACGTAGTCGGTGGAGTAATGCACCAGCAGCGCGCCGGTCGCGGCGCAGACGCGGGCGAGCGCGGCGGGGGCTTCGGCATTCGCACGGAAAGCCGCCTCGGGCTCGGCCTCCGCACGGTCCACGGCGGTATGCGCGGCGGCGTTCACCACCACGTCGGGCGCGATCCGCGCCACCAGCCCCGGCAGCGCCTGCGGCGCATCGAAATCGGCCGCCAGCTCGCCGCCGGCGCCATCGCGGGTGGCCACGAGCACTTCGCCCAGCGCCGGCAGGGTCCGCCGCAGCGCACGGCCGACCTGGCCGTTGCCGCCCAGCAGCAGGACCCTCATGGCAGGCAGCGCGGCAGGCGTTCGGGCGGGATCGCGTCGAGGAACGGCGCGTTCGCATCCTTGTCCGACAGCTGCACCTCCGCCAGCGGCCAGTCGATCGCCAGCCGCGGATCGTCCCAACGCAGCGCGTTCTCGCTGAGGACCAGGAAGCCGTGGGCGAAGCCCTCCGGAATCCAGAACTGGCGCCGGTTCCCGGCACTGAGGATGGCCGCCGCGTGCTGGCCGAAGGTCGGCGAATCCCTGCGCAGGTCCACCGCCACGTCGTACACCTCGCCCTCCAGCACGCCGACCAGCTTGCCCTGCGGATTCCCCGGCCACTGGTAGTGCAGCCCGCGCAGCACCCCGCGCTGCGAGCGGCTGACGTTGTGCTGCACGAACTGCGCCGGCAGCCCGTGCGCGGCGAAGCGCGCGGCATTCCACGCCTCGTAGAAGAACCCGCGCGCATCGCCATGCACGTCCGGCTCGATCGCGACGCATCCCGGCAACCGGGTCTGGAGGATGTTCATCGCGCGATGATACCGAGCCACGGCACCCTCACGCCCGCGGGCGCGACGCGCCTCCGCGCCTGCGCCGCTAGAATCGAACCCACCTTCCCGGAGATGCCGCATGCATTACGTCGACCTGGTCGCCCTGCTGGCGATCGCGCAGTTCATCTTCTTCGGCGTGCAGGTGGCGCAGGCGCGCGGCCGCTACGGGGTCAAGGCGCCGGCGGTGGCCGGGCACGAGCTGTTCGAGCGTGCCTACCGGGTGCAGATGAACACGCTGGAGCTGCTGGTGGCGCTGCTGCCGCTGCTGTACATCGCCGCCCGCTACTGGCCGGATGCCTACGTGGCGGTGGTCGGCGCGGTGTACCTGGTGGGCCGGCTGCTGTACTGGCGCAGCTACACCCGCGCGCCCGCCAGCCGCACGCTGGGGTTCGCGGTCTCGATGACCCCGATCATGGTCCTGCTGCTGGCCAGCCTGGGCGCGCTGCTGCGCGCCGGGCTCCAGTGAGGGGCGGGAGGTGAACTGGCCGGCCGGCTGGTTGCCGTGGGCGCTGCTGTCGGCCAGCTTCGCGGCGCTGACCGCGGTCCTCGCCAAGATCGGCATCCGCGGGGTCGATTCGGACCTCGCCACGCTGGTGCGCACCGCCGTGATCCTGCTGGTGCTGGCCCCCTTCGTGTGGCTGACCGGAAAGTGGAGCAACCCGCTGGCGCTGCCGGGACGCACGCTGCTGTTCCTGGCGCTGTCGGCGCTGGCCACCGGGGCCTCGTGGGTATGCTACTTCCGCGCGCTGCAGCTGGGGCAGGCCTCGCAGGTGGCCCCGGTGGACAAGCTCAGCGTGGTGCTGGTGGCGGTGTTCGCGTTCGCCCTGCTCGGCGAGCGCCCGTCCCTGCAGGAGTGGGCCGGGATCGGCCTGGTCGCGGCCGGGGTGCTGGTGCTGGCGCTGGCGCGCTGAGGGCGGTCGCGCACGCCTGACCTGCATCAAGGCGGGGGGAGGGCGGCATGCGCAGACTGCGCGCATGCGGCAGATCCCACTTCCCCCGATGTCCCCCGCCCTGCTGGCGGCCGCCCCGCACCGGCTGCTGTTCTTCGTTGGCGCGGGCAACGTGCTGCTGGCCATGGCCTGGTGGCTGCTGTGGCTGCTGGACGTGCGCTGGGGCGCGATCGGCCTGCCCGCCGGCACGCCGTTCGGCGGCTGGATGCACGCCTTCGTGATGCAGTACCAGCTGCTGCCGCCCTTCATGTTCGGCTTCCTGATGACCACCTTCCCGCGCTGGATGGGGCTGCCGGAACTGGGACGCTGGCATTACCTGCCGGTAGGGCTGGGCCTGCTGGGTGGGCAGTTGGCGGTGGTCGGCGGGATGCTGCTGGGCCGACAGGCCATGGTCCACGTCGGGGTGCTGATGACTTTGGCCGGCTGGGGCTACGGCCTGGCGCAGCTGTTGCGGATGCTGCTGGCCGAGCGCCGCGCCGGGCGCGGGCCGACCTGGCATGCCTGGTCGTGCTTTGCGGCGCTGGCGTTCGGGCTGGCCGGCGTGCTGCTGATGGCCGCCTTCCTGCACGGCGCCGGAGCGTGGACGGTGCAGGCCTCGATCAAGCTGGGCACGTTCGGCCTGCTGCTGCCGGTGTATGCCACGGTGGCGCATCGGATGTTCCCGTTCTTCGCCGGGAATATCGTTCCTGGCTACCGCGCATGGCGCCCGGCATGGCTGCTAGCGGCGCTGTGGGGCCTGCTGTTGGTGCACCTGATATTGGCGCTGGCGGGGGATACGCGCTGGCTGTGGCCGGGGGATGCCGTGCTGGCCATCGGCAGCGCCTGGGTATTGGCGCGCTGGTGGCCGCGTGGGCGCGCGCCGGGCATCCTGCGGGTGCTGTTCCTCGGATTCGCCTGGCTGCCGATCGCCTTCGCGCTGTACGCAGTGCAGAGTGCGGTGCTGGCGTTCGCGGGCGCCGCCGTGCTCGGGCGCGCCCCGGCGCATGCGCTGTTCATCGGCTTCTTCGGCAGCCTGCTGGTGGCGATGGTGACGCGGGTGACGCAGGGCCACTCCGGCCGGCCGATGGCGATGCCGGCGACCGGCTGGTTCGCGCTGGCGCTGCTGCAGTTGGTGGCGCTGATCCGGATCGCCGCCGAGATCGCGCCCGACGGCTACCGCTGGCAGGCCGTCGCCGCCGCCGGCTGGCTGCTGGCGTTCCTGCCGTGGGTGCTGCGCTCGCTGTCGATCTACCTGCGCCCGCGCGCCGACGGCCGCCCGGGATGAGGATGGGTGGATGTCGCCGCTGATGGAGTTCTACCCGCAGGTGAAATGGACCCACGTGCACGCGGTGATGTGCAGCGGAACCCTGTTCTCGCTGCGCGGCGGCGCATCGCTGCTGGGCGCGCGTTGGCCGCGGCACTGGCTGCCGAAATACGCCAGCTACGCCATCGACACGATCCTGCTGACCTCGGCCACGATGCTGTTCTCGATGCTGCCGGGCGCCCTGTTCGCGAATGGCTGGCTGGCGGTGAAACTGGTGCTGGTGGTGGCCTACATCGCGCTGGGGATGCTGGCCATGCGCGAACGCCTTGGCCGCGGCCGGCGCATCGCGTTCTACCTGGCGGCGCTGGCCACGTTCGCCTCCATTTACGGCATCGCGCGCATGCACCATCCGCTGGGCTGGCTGCTGCTGGTGCGCTGAGGACGGCCCACGCCGCGGAAATTGAGCGCGGGCGGCATTCGCGGGATCATGCGCGCATGGACACCCCTGCGCCCCGCCCGGATGCCGCCGCCCGCACCTGGGTCCACGATGCCATCGCCCTGCTGGAACAGGAGGCCGCGCGCTCGGCCGACACCCACCTGCTGCGGCTGGATTTCCCCGGCTTCCCCGGGATCGCCTTCTACCTGAAGGACGAAGCCAGCCACCCCACCGGCAGCCTCAAGCACCGGCTGGCGCGCTCGCTGTTCCTGTACGCGCTGTGCAACGGCCGGCTGCGCCCGAGGCAGACGGTGGTGGATGCCTCCTCCGGCAGCACCGCGATCTCGGAAGCGTGGTTCGCACGCCTGCTGGGGCTGCCGTTCGTGGCGGTGATGCCGGCCTGCACCGCGCCGCAGAAGATCCAGGCCGTGC
>JBKBXH010000109.1:0-5097 GCA_046313655.1 Thermomonas sp.
GGGGGCTGCGGGGGCTCGAGTCCGGCCGCCGCCACCGCCTGTCCGCGCGGGCGGCGCGCTTCCTGCACGAGAAGACCATCACCCCGCTGCAGGGCCTGCGCCTGGACGACGTGCAGCGCCTGCGGCTGGCCCTGCTGTGCTGCATGCCGCTGCTGGAGTTCGGCGGCGAAGGCCTGCACGGCTGGCGCGAGCTGGTGGTGTACCCGGGCGCGTTCCGGGTCCGCCGCAGCCACATGGACGCCTACGGCGTGCTGCACGAGGGCGAGGAGGAACTGATCGGCGAAGCCTGGCTGCACGGGCCGGTGGTCCTGTCCTGGGCCGACATCCGCGCCGACATCGCCGCCCCGGCCGAAGGCTATTGCGTGGCGGTGCACGAGATCGCGCACAAGCTCGATGCACTGGACGGGGTGATGGACGGCACCCCGCCGCTGCCGCGCGCCTGGCAGCGGCAGTGGGCGGCGGATTTCCAGCGCGCCTACGACGCCCTGTGCGCCACGCTTGATGCCGGCCACGATAGCGCGATCGACCCCTACGCGGCGGAGGCGCCCGAGGAGTTCTTCGCGGTCTGCAGCGAATACCACTTCAGCCAGCCGCAGCGGCTGCGCGCGGCGCTGCCGGAGGTGGCCGCGCACCTGCAGCGCTTCTACGGCGACCCGCTGCTGCCGGGCGCGTAGCGCGCGCCCTGCCGCAGCCGACGCCGCTACAGCCCGCCCGGCAGTTCGACCTCGAAGCGCGCGCCGCCGAGTTCGGCCGAACGCCCGACGTGTAGCTGCCCGCGGTAGCTCTTGATGATGTCCTGCACGATCGACAGGCCGATGCCGTGGCCCTGCACGCGCTCGTCGCCGCGCACGCCGCGCTGCAGGATGTAGGCGATGCGGTCGTCGGCGATGCCGGGGCCATCGTCCTCCACCACGATCACCAGGCCCGGCCGGCGCCCGGGCGCCTGCGCGCCCTCGGCCACGGTCAGCAGCACCCGCGACCGGGCCCACTTGAAGGCGTTCTCCAGCAGGTTGCCGAGCAGCTCCTGGAGGTCGCCGGTCTCGCCGTGGAAGCGCGCCTCCGGGGCGATCTCGAACTCGCACAGCACGCCCTTGCCGGCGTACACCTTCTCCAGCCCGACCACGATCTGCTCGGCCTGCGGCTCGATCTCCACCGGCGCCGCGAACAGCTGGTGGCCGGAGCGCGCCGCGCGCGCCAGCTGGTAGCTCACCAGGTCGCCCATGCGCCGCAGCTGCGCGTCCACCTCCTCGCGCAGCTCGGCCTCGCTGCTGCCGCTGTCCAGGCGCGCGCGCAGCACCGCCAGCGGGGTCTTCAGGCTGTGCGCGAGGTCGGCCAGGGTGTTGCGCTGGCGCTCCAGGTTCTCGCGCTCGCTCTGGATGAAGGCGTTGATGCTCTCGGTCAGCGGCTCCAGCTCGCGCGGATGCGCCTGGCTCATGCCGGCGGCCTCGCCGCGCTGGACCCGCTTGAGCTCGTCGATCACGTCGCCCAGCGGGCGCAGGCTCCAGCGCAGCACGAACATCTGCAGCAGCAGCAGCACCAGGCCGGCACCGCCGAGGTACCACCACAGCGCGGCGCGGAACGCCGACACCTGGCGCGCCAGCGCGGTGCTGTCCTCCAGGATGTACACCGTGTACGGGATCTCGCGGCCGCCGCCCTCGTCGTCGCTCAGGGTCAGGCCGTAGCCGAAGCGGTAGGCGAAGCCGGGCGCGCCGTTGATCTGCTTCAGCGGCAGCGGGCCCTCGAACTCCTGCTTGCCGGGCGGCAGCATCTCCGCCGGCGGCAACTCCGGGCCCTGCGCCGACTCCGATTCCCAGGTGCCCTTCTCGAGCACGATCTGCGCGTACAGGCCGCTGCCGGGGCGCCGGAAGCGCGCGTCCGGTGGGTCCCACGGCGGGATCACGCTGCCGTCGCGCGCGAAGTCGCTGTTGGCGTAGGCCAGCGCATAGCTGTGCAGGCGCTCGCGCAGGCCGCTCTGCGCGGTGCGCTGGAAGGCGCCGTCGAGGGCGAAGCCGGCCAGCGCGAGGAACGCCACCAGGCCGAGGCTGGCCGCCCACAGCTGGCGCGACCGCAGCGAACGCGGCTGGGCGATGCGCAGCCGCCGCGCGCGCGGCGCGGCGGTGGCAGGGTCGTCGGGGGTGGCCGTCATGCGCGGCGCGGGCTGGGGCGGCGCGCGGCCGTCACTCGCCGGTGCGCGCGATGGCGAAGCGGTAGCCGCGGCCGCGCACGGTCTCGATCGGCTTCAGTTCGCCGTCCGGGTCGAGCTTCTTGCGCAGGCGGCCGATGAACACCTCGAGCACGTTGGAATCGCGATCGAAGTCCTGCTGGTAGATGTGCTCGGTGAGGTCGGCCTTCGAGACCAGCTCGCCGGCATGCATCATCAGGTACTCGAGCACCTTGTACTCGTAACTGGTCAGGTCCACGTTGCTGCCGTTGACGCTGACCGTCTGCGCGGCCAGGTCCAGCATCACCGGGCCGCATTCCAGGGTCGGCTTGCTCCAGCCGGCGGCGCGGCGCACCAGCGCGTTGATGCGCGCCAGCAGTTCCTCGACGTGGAACGGCTTGACCAGGTAGTCGTCGGCACCCTGCTTGAGGCCGTCCACCTTGTCCTGCCAGCTGGAACGCGCGGTGAGGATCAGCACCGGGAACTTCTTGCCCTCGTCGCGCAGGGCCTTGATCAGCTCCATGCCGCTCATCTTGGGCAGGCCGAGGTCGATAATGCCCACGTCGAACGGCACCTCGCGACCCATGTACAGGCCTTCCTCGCCGTCCTGCGCGGCATCCACCGCGTAGCCTTCGCGCTTCAGGCGGGCGGCCAGGGTCTCGCGCAGCGGGGCTTCGTCTTCGACGAGCAGGATACGCATGGTCACTCCTTGGGAAACGGTCGAAAGGGCGTTTGCAGGGGTGGGGCTGGGCGAAGCGATGCGGAACGGGCGCGCGGGCGATCAGTCGTCGCCGTCGCGCGTGGGCGGACGGCGGCCGCCATCGCCGCGGCGGGCGGGGTCCTGCATGTACACGCGCACCCGGCCCTGGTCGTCCACCACCTTCACGCGATGCATGTCGCGGCCATCGAACTGGATGCGTTCGGCCGAGAGCACCTCGCCGCGGGTGTCGCGCTCGGCCCGGCGCACCGCGTCCGACAGGTTGTCGCGCCGCTGCGGCATCTCCGCCTGCGGCTGCGGACGCTCGCGCGGGGCGGCCTGCTGCATCCACGGCGGCAGCTGCTGCGCCCACGCCGATGCCGCCGGCAGCGCGGCCAGCACGGCAGCGGCAAGCAGGTTCAACGAAGCGTGCGGAAGACGGGACATGGCGTGTCTGTGGCGAACGACGGGTTGGCTGGCATTCTTGGAATCCGGGGGTGAACCCCCCCTGAAGTTTCCTGAACAGGATAGCGCGTCGTTCAGGCAAGTGCCGCCGGTCGCTCCTCGCCAGCGCCGGGCCCGGCTCAGGTCGCCTGCGTGCGCTCGGTCAGGGCCAGCGCCTGCTCCACCAGCGCCCAGTCGGCGCCGGGCTTGTGCGCGCCTTCGCTCAGCACCTGCCGGAACGCGCGCCCGCCGGGCTGGCCGGCGAACAGCCCCAGCAGGTGGCGGGTGATGTGCTTGAGGAACACCCCGCGCGCCAGCTGCACCTCCACGTAGGGCCGGTAGGCGTGCAGCAGCTCGGCGCGCGTGCGCAGGGGGCCACCGAACCACTGCACGTCCAGCTGATGCAGCAGGTAGGGCGTGTGGTAGGCAGCGCGGCCGAGCATCGCGCCATCGACGTGGGCGAGGTGCGCAGTCGCTTCCGCCGCATCGGCGATGCCGCCGTTCACCACCACCTGCAGCGCCGGCCGCTCGCGCTTGAGCCGGTAGGCCCAGTCGTAGCGCAGCGGCGGCACCTCGCGGTTCTCCTTGGGCGACAGGCCCTGCAGCCAGGCGTTGCGCGCGTGCACGATGAAGCTGCGGCAGCCGGCCGCGGCGATCGTGTCGATGAAATGGACGAAGCGCTCCCACTCGTGGTCGTCGTCCACGCCCAGCCGGCACTTCACCGTCACCGGCACCGGGCAGGCCGCGATCATCGCCGCCACGCTGTCGGCCACCAGCGCCGGTTCGCGCATCAGGCAGGCGCCGAAGCGGCCGGCCTGCACGCGGTCGGACGGGCAGCCGCAGTTGAGGTTGATCTCGTCGAAGCCCGCCTCCGCGCCGATCCGCGCCGCCTGCGCCAGCAGCGCCGGCTCGCTGCCGCCCAGCTGCAGCGCCACCGGATGCTCGCTCGGGTCCATCGCCAGCAGGCGCGCGCGGTCGCCGTGGATCACCGCGTTGGCGTGCACCATCTCCGAATACAGCCGCGCATGCGGCGCCAGCACGCGGTGGAAGGCGCGGCAGTGGCTGTCGGTCCAGTCCATCATCGGGGCGACGGACAGGCGCACGTGGTCGGCGGGAATGGCGGGCGAGACGTTCACGCCGCGCATTGTACGGAGCAGGGGCAGCCGCGGCGGCGATGCGCGACAATAGCGCGGTCCGTTCGACGCAGCCCGCCGCCATGATGAACACCAGCTACCGCAAGCCCCTGCCCGGCACCGCCTTCGACTATTTCGACGCGCGCGAGGCGGTGGACGCCCTGCAGCCCGGGGCCTGGGCGCGCCTGCCGTACACCGCGCGCGTGCACGCCGAGAACATCGTGCGCAAGGCCAACCCCGAGCACATCAACGACTACCTGCGCCAGCTGATCGAGCGCCGGCGCGACCTCGACTTCCCGTGGTTCCCGGCGCGCGTGGTCTGCCACGACATCCTCGGCCAGACCGCGCTGGTGGACCTGGCCGGCCTGCGCGAGGCGATCGCCGAGGCCGGCGGCGACCCCGCGCAGGTGAACCCGGTGGTGCCGGTGCAGCTGATCGTGGACCACTCGCTGGCGGTGGAGGCGCCGGGCTTCGACCCGCACGCGTTCGCCCGCAACCGCGCGATCGAGGACCGCCGCAACGCCGACCGCTTCGACTTCATCGAGTGGTGCCGGCGCGCGTTCGACAACGTGGACGTGATCCCGGCGGGCAACGGGATCATGCACCAGATCAACCTGGAGAAGATGTCGCCGGTGGTCTATACCCGCGATGGCGTGGCCTTC
>JBKBXH010000110.1:0-5096 GCA_046313655.1 Thermomonas sp.
ATTCTAGGCGCGGACGCGGGCAGGCCCGGCGGCATGCCCGCGCGCCGCGCGGCGGCGGCCTAGGGCTGCAGCATCCGCGCGCGCAGCTGTGCCAGCGCGAGGCCGCGGTGGCTGTCGCGGTTCTTGGTCGCCGCCGGCAGCTCGGCCGCGCTGCAGCCGTGCGCCGGCGAGAAGAACACCGGGTCGTAGCCGAACCCGCCGCTGCCCTGGCGCGCGTGCAGGATGCGGCCCTCCCAGATCCCCTGCGCGATCAGTGGCAGCGGGTCCTCCGCATGGCGCAGCAGCGCCAGCACGCAGACGAAGCGCGCGCCGCGGCCGGCATCGGGCACCCCGGCGAGTGCGCGCAGCAGCTTGTCGATGTTCGCTTCGCTGTCGCCATGCGTGCCGGCGTAGCGCGCGGAATACAGCCCCGGCGCGCCATCCAGCGCGTCCACGCACAGCCCGGAATCGTCCGCCAGCGCCGGCAGGCCGGTGGCGCGCGCGGCATGGCGCGCCTTCAGCAGGGCGTTCTCGACGAACGACAGGCCGGTCTCCTCGGCGTCGGCGAGCCCGAATTCGGACTGCGCGTGCAGGGTGAAGCCGGCGCCCAGCAGTTCCCGCAGCTCCGCCAGCTTGCCGGCGTTGCCGCTGGCCAGCACCAGCCTCATGCCTGCGCCAGCGCCTCGCGCTGGGCCGCGAACAGCGCGGTGCAGCCCTGCTCGGCCAGCGCCAGCAGGGCGTCCAGCTCGTCGCGGCGGAACGCATGGCCCTCAGCCGTGCCCTGCAACTCGATGAAGCCGCCGCCGTCGTTCATCACCACGTTCATGTCGGTGTCGCAGGCGCTGTCTTCGGCGTAGTCGAGGTCCAGCACCGGCACGCCCTGGTAGATGCCGACCGAGACCGCGGCCACCGCCCCGAACACCGGGTTGCGCTTGAGTTCGCCGCGCGCCAGCAGCGGCGCCACCGCATCCACCAGCGCCACGTAGGCGCCGGTGATGGCGGCGGTGCGGGTGCCGCCGTCGGCCTGCAGCACGTCGCAGTCGAGGGTGATGGTGCGCTCGCCCAGCGCCGCGCGGTCCACGCAGGCGCGCAGGCTGCGCCCGATCAGGCGCTGGATCTCCAGCGTGCGCCCGCCCTGCTTGCCGCGCGCGGCCTCGCGGTCGCTGCGGGTATGGGTGGCGCGCGGCAGCATGCCGTATTCGGCGGTGACCCAGCCTTCGCCCTTGCCGCGCAGGAACGCCGGCACCTTGTTGTCCACGCTGGCGGTGCACAGCACGCGGGTGTCGCCGAAGCTGACCAGCACCGAGCCTTCGGCGTGGCGGGTGAAGCCGCGCTGCAGGGAGACGGGACGCAGCTGGCCTGCGGCGCGGCCACTGGGACGGACGAGGGACATGCGGGGTTCCGGGGCGCGGCAATCGGCGGGCCGCTAGATTACCATTCGGTCTTTGTCGCACCCGGGACGCGCATGATCCGCAGCATGACCGCTTTCGCCGCCGGCGAGCGCAGCACCGAATGGGGGCTGCTGTCGGCCGAACTGCGCGCGGTGAACCACCGCTTCCTCGAGCTCGGCCTGCGCCTGCCGGACGAGCTGCGCGCGGCCGAACCGGCGTTGCGCGAACGGGTGGCGGCGCGGGTTTCGCGCGGCAAGCTCGACCTGGTGCTGCGCCTGCGCGCCGATGCCGCGGGTGATGGCCTGCAGGTGGACCCCGCGCGGGTGGCGCGGCTGGCCGCGCTGGCCGGCCAGCTGCAGCCGCAGTTCCCGCAGTTGCAGGTGCAGTTCACCGACCTGCTGCAGTTCCCGGGCGTGCTGCAGTCGCGCGGGGTGGACGGCGAGGCCCTGCAGCGCGAGGCGCTGGCCCTGCTGGAGGCGGTGCTGGACGATTTCACCGCGGCGCGCGAGCGCGAGGGCGGCAAGCTGGCGGCGCTGGTGGGCGAACGCGCGGAGGCGATCGCGCGGATCGCCGGCGAGGTGCGCGCGCTGGTGCCGCTGATCCGCGCCGGCCAGCGCCAGAAACTGGAGGCTCGGCTGGCCGACCTGGCGCAGCCGGCCGACCCGGGCCGGATGGAGCAGGAGCTGGTGCTCTGGCTGCAAAAGCTCGACGTGGACGAGGAGCTGGATCGCCTCGACAGCCACCTCGTCGAGCTGCGGCGCATCCTCAAGGGCGGCCGCGAGCCGGTGGGGCGCCGCCTGGACTTCCTGCTGCAGGAGTTCAACCGCGAGGCCAACACGCTGGGCAGCAAGTCGGTGGACGCGCGCACCAGCAATGCCGCGATCGAGCTGAAGGTGCTGATCGACCAGATCCGCGAACAGATCCAGAACATCGAGTGAGAGGCAGGCAGTCGCCCATGCGCGGAACCCTCTACATCGTCGCCGCGCCCTCGGGCGCCGGGAAGTCCAGCATCGTCAACGCGGTGCTGGCGCGCGACCCAGGCATCCGCCTGTCGATCTCGTTCACCTCGCGCGCGCCGCGTCCCGGCGAGCGCCACGCGGAGCACTACAACTTCGTCAGCGCGGCCGAGTTCGAGGCGATGGTGGCGGCCGGGGATTTCTTCGAATACGCCCGCGTCCACGGCGACTGGAAGGGTACCGCGCGGCAGTCGGTGGAGCCGGCGCTGGCGGCCGGCCATGACGTGCTGCTGGAGATCGACTGGCAGGGCGCGCGCCAGGTGCGGCAGAAGGTGCCGGATGTGGTCAGCGTGTTCATCCTGCCGCCCTCGCGGGCCGCGCTGGAGGAGCGCATGCGCAAGCGCGGGCAGGACAGCGAGGAGGTCATCCAGCGCCGGCTGGCCGCCGCGCGCGAGGAGATGAGCCACTACGCCGAGTTCGACTACGTGATCGTGAACGAGGTGTTCGATACCGCGGTCGCCGAGATGTGCAGCATCTTCACCGCCAGCCGCCTGCGCCGCGAGGCCCAGGCCATGCGCCACGCCGCCCTGCTCGCGGCGCTGCTGGAAACGCCCTGAGCGGACGCGGGCCTGCACGCGGGTGCTTGCGGTAAGTTCATGATTTGCAAGGCGTCGGCTTGCGGATTCCCGCGCGGGCGGCTACACTTCCCGCCCTTTCGAACCTCGCAGCGGCCCCGCGCCGCAGGACACACATGGCCCGGATTACCGTCGAAGACTGCCTGCAGGTGGTCGACAACCGCTTCGAACTCGTGATGATGGCGGCCAAGCGCGCGCGCCAGCTGGCCACCGGCGTGGAGCCGAAGCTGGACAACAGCGAGGCCCAGGACAAGCCGACCGTGCTGGCGCTGCGCGAGATCGCCGCGCGCGTGATCGACGCCCAGTTCATCGATGCGGTGGAGAAGGCCGAGCGCGAGCGCAAGGAGCGTGAGGCGCTGGAGTGGGCCGCGGCCGAAGTGGTGGCCGGCGACGACGACATGAAGGGCGACGACTGAGCCTCGGTGCGATCGCCGCATCCATCCGGATGCACCATGGAAGACGGCCCTTCGGGGCCGTTTTTCGTTGCGGGCCCGCGGCCGGCTGCGCCTGATTCCCGTTTACGCGCGGCCCGCGGCGGGGTTAGTCTCGGCGCATGACCCCCGCTGATCCTGCGCTTGCCCGTACCGATGCCACGCCCGACGACGGCGCGGTGCCGGACTACGTGCAGGCGCTGGAGCGCGCCGCCAGCTACCTGAACGCCGAGCAGCGCGCGATGCTGCGCCGGGCCTGGACGGTGGGCGCGGCCGCGCACGTGGGCCAGAGCCGCAAGTCGGGCGAGCCCTACATCACCCATCCGGTGGCGGTGGCGCAGGTGCTGGCCGAGCAGGGGCTGGACGTGGAAACCCTGGTGGCGGCGATCCTGCACGACACCATCGAGGACACCCCGCTGACCCGCGCCGAGGTGGCCGCGCAGTTCGGCGAGACCGTGGCCGAGCTGGTGGACGGCGTCACCAAGCTGGACAAGGTGCGCTTCGCCAACCGCCAGGAGGCGGCGGCCGAGAGCTTCCGCAAGATGCTGCTGGCGATGTCGCGCGACCTGCGCGTCATCCTGATCAAGCTGGCCGACCGCCTGCACAACATGCGCACCCTGGGCGCGCAGTCGCCAGAGGCGCGGCGCCGGATCGCGATCGAGACCCTGGAGATCTATGCCCCGATCGCGCAGCGGCTGGGCATGAACCTGGTGAAGTCGGAGCTGCAGGACCTCGGCTTCCGCATGCTGCATCCGTGGCGGCACGCGGTGATCGAAAAGCGCATCCGCAGCCAGCCGCTGGTGCGCCGCGAGGCGCTGGTGCAGATCGAGGCGCGGCTGGCGCAGCGGCTGGCGATGGAGGGCCTGGAGCACCGCCTGGTGGGGCGGGTGAAGACGCCGTGGAGCGTGTACACCAAGATGCGCGCGGAAGGGCGCAGCTTCGACCAGGTGATGGACGTGTTCGGGTTCCGGGTGGTGGTGGGCTCGGTGCCCGACTGCTACCACGCGCTCGGCGTGGTGCACGCGGCGTACAAGCCACTGGACGGCCGCTTCCGGGACTTTATCGCGATCCCCAAGGCGAACGGCTACCAGTCGCTGCACACCGTGCTGTTCGGGCCGTACGGCTCGCCGATCGAGGTGCAGATCCGCACCCGCGAGATGGACCTGATCGCCGAGCGCGGGGTGGCCGCGCACTGGGCCTACAAGGCGGGCGAGCAGGACGCCGGCAACAGCGCGCAGAGCCGCGCGGCGACCTGGATCGCCAACCTGGTGGAAAGCCAGCGCGGCACCGGCTCGTCGCTGGAGTTCCTGGAGAACGTGAAGGTGGACCTGTTCCCGGACGAGGTTTACCTGTTCACGCCCAAGGGCGACATCCTGGCGCTGCCGCGCAATTCCACAGCGCTAGATTTCGCCTACGCGGTGCATACCGATGTCGGCAACCACGCGGTCACCGCGCGGGTGGACAAGCGGCTGGCGCCGCTGCGCACCAAGCTGGCCAGCGGGCAGTCGGTGGAGATCATCACCGCGAAGTCCGCGGTGCCCAGCACCCAGTGGCTGGAGTTCGTGGTGACCAGCAAGGCGCGCACCGCGATCCGCCAGCAGCTCAAGCAGCTCGAGCACGAGGACGCGGTGCAGCTGGGGCACTACATGCTCGACCGCGCGCTCGGCGCGCAAGGCACAGCGCTGGACCGGATCCCGATGGAGC
>JBKBXH010000111.1:0-5087 GCA_046313655.1 Thermomonas sp.
GCGAGCTCGCGGTCGAAGGTGAAGGTGGCGGTCTGCGCCGCCGCATCCATCGCCACCTTGGGCACCAGGTCCTGGCCCTGCGCGCGGCCCAGGCGCACGCTGGAGAAGGCCATGTCCACCGCGGTCAGGGTGATGCTGCGGGTGGGCTTGAGCACGTCGAGGTTGATCCGCACCTTGCCGTCGAACGCCAGGCGCTCGGCATGCGGCACGATCTCGACGTCGTAGTTGGTCGGACGCACGTCGCGCGGCAACTGGGTGGTGGCATCCACCTGCGCATCGGCGGGCGCGGGCGCGAGCGGGTGCGCCAGTGCGGCGGTGGTGGAACCGGCCAGGGCCAGGGCGATGGCGGTGGTCAGAAGGCGACGCATGCAAACCTCGGGGAGCGTGGGAGACCCGCGATCTTCCCGCCGCCCCGGGGCGCGGCCCACCCCCGGAAGTCATGCCGCCGGCGCGTTTACAGCAGGTGGTGCATTACGGAAATGTAATGACAGACGCTGCCGGCGATCACGAACCCGTGCCAGATCGCATGCGACCAGCGCATCCGCGGCCGCAGGTAGAACAAGGTGCCGAGCGTGTAGGCCACCCCGCCGGCCAGCAGCCAGCCCAGCGTGGCCGCATCCAGCGCGCGCAACAGCGGCCCGGCCGCGACCACCACCAGCCAGCCCATCGCGAGGTAGATCAGGGTCGAGAGACGGCGGAAGCGCCCGGTGTAGAACAGCTTGAACACCACGCCCGCCAGCGCCAGCGCCCAGATCGCACCGAACAGCCACCAGCCCACCGCGCCGCGCAGGCCGACCAGGGTGAACGGGGTGTAGGTGCCCGCGATCAGCAGGTAGATCGCACAATGGTCAAATACCTTCAGCCGCCCCTTGGCGACCGGATGCGAGACCGCGTGGTACAGGGTGGACGCGGTGTAGAGCAGCAGCAGCGCCACGCCGAAGATAATGGCCCCGGCCAGCTGCCAGCCGTCGCCGTGGATCGCCACCAGGGTGATGAGCACCGCAGCGCCGGCCAGCGCCGCGGCCGCGCCCACGCCGTGGGTCAGCGCATTGGCCAGCTCCTCGCCGGGATGCGGAACGACGCTGGAATGGCTCTGAGCATATTGCATTGCAGCAGGATACCTCGCTGCCGGCGCCTGTGGGTGAAGCCGGCCCGGCCCGCCGGCAGCGGCCGGAAACCGGACGGGGTTCGCCGTTTTCGCGCCAATGGCAGCGTAAAGTGGGCAGCGCTTATCCTGCAAAGCTGCCCGCCATGACCATTTCCGGCGTTTCATCGAATATCGCCGCCTCCGGCATGCACGCGGCGACGCAGCGGATGCAGGCTGCGGCCAGCAATACCGCCAACCGCGAAACCACCGGTTTCCAGCGCCGCGAAGTGGTGCAGTCGGAAGCGCCGGATGGGGGCGTGCAGGCGCGCATCGTGCGCACCGACGCAAGCAACGGCACCGCCTCCGCGGAGGTGTCCGACGTCGTCGATGCCCGCCAGGCTGCCCATGACTTCGCCGCCAGCACCGCCGCCTTCCGCGCCCGTGAGGACGCACTGGGCACGCTGCTCGACGCGTTCGCCTGAGAACGACGACCATCGCGATTCGATGCACCTGCCGGTGCGCCCGGGTGCCAACGGGCGCGGCTTAGGTCACGGCAGGCGCCACCCGGAAGCAACGACCGCCCGCTCGCGCTCGGCATCAAGCGCTTCACCCTTGATGCGTGCATCGATCGCAGCCAGCACTTCCGGTGCCGTCCCGGCCCCCGCTTGCCGCAGCTCGCCCGCGTTGGCCGCCGCCTGCACCAGCAGCTCCACGCGCCATTGCCCGTCTTCGCGGCATGCGAGCCCCTGCCAGCCGCCGTCGACGCCGTCGAAGCTGCGACACCAGCGCCCATCGTGGTCGCGGAAGGTCAGGCCCATGCGCACGCCGTCCACCGGCATCGCGGACATCGACCGGTCGAGCACGTTGGCAAATCCGCCGCGCGCGACCAGCGCCCCACCCTCGCGCACCCACGGCGCGCTGCCGTCGTGGCGAAACGCCAGCGCCGCCGCGACCAGCGCCAGCGATGCGGCAAGCGCATAGGCCGGCGCACGCCAGCGCGCCGCGCGCCGCTCGGTGCGTCGGGCGAGGGGCGCAGGTGCAGACGCGTCCACCAGCCTGCGCAGCTGCTCCGGCACCGGCTCGCCCAGTACGCCATCGAAAGCGTCCCGCAGCCGCTCACGCATGCGCTGATCACGCCTGATCGCCGCGTCCAGCGCGGGATCGAGCAGGCGCGCCGCCTCGATGCGCGCGCGCACGTCCGCATCCGCCTCGCCATCCAGGTAGGACTGCAGCGCTTCGGTATCGTTGCTGTTCATGGATGTTGGCTGCATCACTGAATCCTCATTCATCCCCGAGCCCGTCGCGCAGCGCTGCGCGCGCGCGTGACAGGCGGCTCGTGACCGTGCCCTCGGGCACACCCAGCACGCGTGCGGCTTCGCCATAACGCATGCCTTCCACCAGCACCAGCGCCACCACTTCGCGCTGCTCCGGCGGCAACATCGCCATCGCCTCGGCTACCGACAGCGCTTCGAGGTGGCGCTCGACGCCCGCCTCGCCCACCGAAAGTCCGGCTTCCTCGTGGACGAAGATCGCCTGCTCGCGCGCACGCGCCCGCAGTTCGTCCAGCCAGGCATTGCGCAGGATGCCGAACACCCACGCGTCCACCCTCCCTTCCGATCGCCACTGCTCCACGCGCGCAAGTGCGCGCTCCAACGCCAGCTGCACCAAGTCGTCCGCATCCGCGGCATTACCCGCCAGCGCGCGCGCCATGCGGCGCAGACGGGGCAACAACGCGGGCAGCGCTTCGCGGACGGTTTCGCGATGGCTCATGCCTACATGGGATCCTACGAACGTGAGCACGGTTTCCATCCGCCGCGCGCACGGGTCGCTCAGCGGCGGTGCAGGAGCGGATGCTAGCATCCGGCCGCATCCACTCCAGCCGGTGCCGCATGCGTTGTCACTTGCCCATGGTTGCATGCCTGCTGTTCGCACTCGCGCCGATCCTGCCCGCGCGCGCGCAGGTGCTGCCTGGCGGCATGCCGGCACTGCCACGGGTGCCGGCAAGCGCGCCGATCGACATGCTCGACGGGGCGCTCTCCGATCCGGCCGGCGACGTGCTGGGCACGGTTCGGACCTACCGCCAGCAGGCCGAGGCGCTGCTCCGGGAAGCGCGTCCGCAGGTGGCGCGCGCGCCGGATGGCGCGATCATGCGACGCGCCGAGTACCTGGCGCTGGACATCGACACTGCCGACCTTGACGCGATCCGCGCGGCCGGTTTCCGGATAGTGCGCGAGGACCGCGACGACGAACTTGGACTGTCGATCTCGCTGTTGCGCGACAGTCGCGACCGCAGTCCCGGCAGCGCGCTGCGCGCGCTGCGCGCGGCCCTGCCCGGCCGAACCATCGAACCCCACCACCTGTTCCTGCCTGCCGGCGGCCCCGCCAGCCAAGCCCACGAGTCGGCATCCGCCGATGCAGGACTTCGCGTCGGGCTTGTCGATGGCGGCGTGGACGCCACGGCTCCCGCACTGGCACGCACCCGCATCGTGTCGCATGGTTGCGATGGCCGCAGCCTCCCGCAGCCGCACGGCACCCGGGTGGCGATGCGCCTGATCGCAGGCGCGCCCGCCACGCTGCTGGCCGCCGACCTGTGGTGCGGCCAGCGCGTGGGAGGCGACACGCTCGCACTGGTCGAGGCGCTGCGCTGGATGGCGCAGCAACGCGTGGCGGTGATCAACATCAGTCTGGTCGGACCGGACAACACCGCGCTGCGACGGACGGTAGAAGCGCTGCTCGCACGTGGACAGGTGATTGTCGCGGCGGCCGGCAACGACGGGCCGGCTGCACCACCGCGCTTTCCTGCGGGCTACCCTGGGGTGATTGCGGTTGCCGCCGTCAACGCCCGCGGCGGGCTGTTGCCGGAGTCGGCGGTGGGCAAGCACGTCAGCGTCTGTGCGGACGGCGTGGTGGATGCGCGCACGCGCGGCACGTCCTTCGCGGCGCCGGTGGTGGCGCACATCCTCGCGGGTGTCTGGGCCGCGCCGGCCCCCGGGCACAGCGCAGAGGCCATGCGTGTGCTCGCGCGCGCGGCACGCCCGGCACGCACGCCCCGCTGCGGGCTGGGGATCATCGCGCCAATCTGAACGGATTCCATCCGCGTTGCGACGCGCGGGATGGATCCGGCATTCCCGGTCGTTCTGTCCTTACACGCGGACCCACCGCGGATGAAAGGAGAACTCCGATGCGCAAGACCCCTATCACCCTGATCGCACTCGCCGCCTTCGCCTGCGTGGCCCCTGCCCACGCTCAGGTACTGGGTGGCCGCGGCGACCTCACCGGCGGTCTCGGCGGCGCCATCGACGGCACTGGCGGCATGATCGGCGGCAACTTCTCCGGCAACAGCCGCATCGACGGCCGGTTGCCTGCAGCGAACGCCATCGACCGCCTCGAAACCGCCCGCGAACGCGCCGCCCGCCGCGCGCGGGCCAGCGGCAATGCCATCGCCGGCGCAACCAATGATGCCGTGGCACGCGGCAAACGCGCCGCAGAGGCCAGCGCCAGCCGCGCGACCAGCCAAGGCGAGCGCGGCATGGCACTGGCCGGTACGCTCGCGGGCGCGGCCCAGGGCACGCTGCAGGGCAACGGTGCCACCACGCCGGCGCCAGCTGGCACGCAGCCGCACGCGCCCGGCCTGGATGTCGCGGGCACCGGCCATGGCGCCGCCAGCGCGGTGCTGGGACGCGGCGCGCAGGAAGACGCGAACGCCGATCCCGGCAGGTCCGACAACGCCCACGCGCGTCGCCCGCTGTTGCCCAGCGTGGATGCCGATGGTTCGGCTGAGGGCAGCGCCTCGGCTTCGGCCTCGCGTGAATCCGGTGTCAGCGCTTCCACCAGCGGCACTGCAAACGGCTCGGCGCGCCTGAAGCGCAACAAGGCCAACGGGTCCGGCGAAACCGCCGCGGCGACCTCCGCGAACCAGGCACCGGCACCCACCGCGGAACCGCGTCCGGCCACGGCCAAGCGCGACCGCAAACAGGTCGATGACCCCCGCTGAGCCCGC
>JBKBXH010000112.1:0-5080 GCA_046313655.1 Thermomonas sp.
CTCCAGCGGCGCGGTGCCGTTGTAGCTGGCCGAGATCGAGCGCCGCTCGGCGCGGGCCACTTCCACCGGCACCGCCTCCGGGCCCTTGTCCTGCTTGGCATCCGGCTTGCCGCCGGGGCCCGTGGAGAGTTTGCAGGCGGACAGGCCGAGGACGATCAGCAACAGGCCGGCACGGGCCAGGGCGGGGGTGCGGCCAGGGCGGAAGGCGGTGGCCGTGGAGGTGTGAGGCATGATGAGGTCGCCAGTGTCTGGTGTTGTAGTCAAGTATGTCACCTAGCCAACCGCGCCTGCCATGCGCCGAAGGTCATGGATGGCAGGGCCGGCGTGGTGCGGTGCGACGCGGTGGGCGGATTGGAGGACGGGACGGCGGGAACGGCGGCAGCAACCGGCCTCCACGCAGGCCCGCGCCGCATGGATGGCGCGCCGGTGTTTGGACGGAAAATCGCCGCTATACTCCCTGAACGGAAGCTGCCTGACGCGGCGGCTTCGCCTGCCAATGCACTCCTTTCGAAATCACCACGGGAACCGCCCGATGATGCGACCGCTGTCGATTGCCGCAAGCCTTGCCCTGCTCCTGGCGGCTTTCTCCGCCACCGCCCAGGACCCCGCGCCCGCCGCCGCGGCACCGGCAACCGCCGCGCCGGCCGCCGTCAAGGGCGATGCCACCCGCGGCAAGGGCCTGACCTACACCTGCCGCGGCTGCCACGGCCTGACCGGCTACAAGAACGCGTATCCGAGCTACCACGTGCCGATGATCGGTGGGCAGTCGGACACCTACCTGCTCAACGCGCTGAACGAGTACCGCACCGGCAAGCGCAAGCACCCGACCATGCAGGCGCAGGCGCAAAGCTTCTCCGAGCAGGACATCGCCGACATCGCCGCCTACCTGTCCAGCCTGAAGTGAGCCGCGCCATGACCAAGACCTCCATGACCCTGCTGGCCCTGGCCTGCGCGCTCGCCCTGTCCGCCTGCAGCGCCGGCAAGCCCGATGCCGAAGCCGCTGCCGAAACCGCCCACGCCGCCTCCTCGTCCGCCGGCCTGCCCAAGGGCGACATCCGCGCCGGCCAGGAGCTGGCCACCAACGGCGGCAATGGCATCGCACCCTGCACGTCCTGCCACGGCGCCGAAGGCAATGCTCCGATCGGCGACATCTACCCGAAGATCGGCGGCCAGTACGCCGACTACATCGAGCACGCCCTGCAGGCCTACCGCGGCGGCACCCGCGCCGGCGGCAACGCCGACGTGATGGCAGCCCAGGCCAAGGGTCTGAGCGACCAGCAGATCGCCGACCTGGCCGCCTATTTCCACAGCGTGCCGACCCAGCTGCGCGACCTGTCGAACGTGAACTGATCCCGGCCCGCGCCGGCTTGCCATGCGAAGGGGCCTGCGGGCCCCCTTTTGCATGGCCAGGCGCAGGGCGGGACGAGCGGCGCTCGCGCACGCGGTTGATCCCGGTCATGGCGGGCGCCGGATCGGCTGGAGACAATGCGCACACCTGCCCATCCGCCACCGCGGCCTGGTTTGAACCATGCGTGATGCCATTCCCATCGCGCTGCAAAGTGCGCGTGAAATTGAAATCGACGCCGCTCCGATCGCCAGCGCGTTCGGCCTGGCGCCGGAAGCGTTCCTGCGCCTGCTGCGGCAACGCCGCATCAGCCAGTTGTGCGAACGCGGCACCGGCGAAGATGCGGGCCTGTATCGAGCCAGCTTCTACCATGGCCGTCGGCGCGTGCGGGTGGTGGTGGACCGGCAGGGACGCCCGCAAGGCCCGATCGAACTCCGCGGATGACGGCCACCCGCATCAATAATCCCGCAACGAACCAGCGCAGGCGCCGCGCCTGCCAACGAAAAGACCCGGTCTCGCGGGCGTTGCGCCTGGAGGGGACCGGGTCGTGGCCGGAGCGATTCTGCAGGGCGCCTTGCGCGCCGGACAGTTTTTCTCCGGTGCCCAACACCATAGGACCGGCGACGTTAGCAAAACGCTAAACGCACCCGCGCTGCGCCGCGCTGCGACGCGGCGTGTCGGCAAGCCGCATTCAGTCGCGTGCCCACGGCCACCAGCCGCGCCCGGTCAGCGCGTAGCGGTCGGCCGCGCGCTCGAAGCGGTTGCGCGCAGACACTCCGCCGTGCAGCAGGTACAGCGGCAGGAACAGCGCGCCCAATGCCATGTACTGGAAGACATGCGCGCGCTCGTGGTCGGCCAGCAGGATCGGCGGATCGTGGCCGATCCCCACCGCATGCGCGTAGGTGTGGCACGGGCGCTCGAGCTTGTCGGCGGTATCGAGGATCACGTTGCCCAGGGTCAGCGCGCCGCCCGGCCCCCACGGCACCCGCTGGAACACGCAGGCCAGGTCACGCGGGCTGAAATGCATCCGCGCGCCGGCGGCCAGTGCTGCCAGCCCCGCCACCAGGCCGAGCGCCGTCACCGGCAAGGCCCACGCGATGCCGAGGCCCTGCGCGAGGCGCAGCCCCCAGCGCGGCGGCGCGCGCATATTCAGCGCGACCGCTGCGCCAGCCAGTCGTGGATGGCCTGCGGCACGTCCTTCTGCGCGCGCCCGGAGACGTAGATGCCGATGTGGCCGCCGCGGAAGGAATACTCGGTGTAGTCGCGGCTACCGCATAGCGTACGCAGCGCGCGCGAGGCATCCGGCGGCACCAGGTGGTCCTGCTCGGCGTAGATGTTGAGGACCGGCATCTCCACCAGCCCCAGGTGCACCTCGCGTCCGCCCACCTTGGCACCGCCGGTGACGAAGCGGTTCTCCTGGAAGAACTGCTTGCTGAACTCGCGGAACGCCTCGCCGGCCTGGTCGGGCGAATCGAAGATCCACTGCTCCATGCGCAGGAAATCCTCCATCGCCTTGCGGTCGTCGAGGATGTCGGCCATGCCCACGTACTTCTGCGCGAACAGCCGCCACGGCTTCAGCATCAGGTAGGTGAAGTTCATCATGTCGGCCGGCACGTTGCCGAGCGTGTCCACCAGCAGGTCCACGTCGATCTCGCGGTTCCAGTTCGACAGCATGTTGTCCGGGGTGTGGAAGTCCACCGGCGTCACCATGGTGACGAGGTTCTTCACCCGCTGCGGATGCAGCGCCGCGTAGCACAGCGAGAACGCGCCGCCCTGGCAGATGCCCAGCAGGTTGACCGCCGGCAGTCCGTGCGCGTCGCACAGATGTTCGAGCGCGCCGCCGAGGAAGCGCTCGATGTAATCCTCCAGGGTCAGGAAGCGATCGGAGCGGTCGGGGTAGCCCCAGTCGATCACGTACACGTCCTCGCCACGCGCCAGCAGTCCCTTCACCAGTGAGCGGTCGTCCTGCAGGTCCACCATGTACGGACGGTTGACCAGCGCATAGGCAATCAGCAGCGGGGTCTTCGCCGTCGGCGCGCGCTCGCCGCGGAAGCGGTACAGCACCGCCTTGCCGTCGCGCCAGACCTCCTCACGCAGGGTCGCGCCCACGTGGACATCGTCCAGCTCGCGCAGGGTGCGTAAACCGGCCACGAGTTTCTGCTGCAGCTTGGCGGCCTCTTCGGCCAGCGTTTCCGGAGTGATGGCGAGCGGGCCGTACATATCAGCGCTTCCTGGCGGCGGTCTTGGTCGCGGTCTTGGTGGTGGCCTTGGCAACGGGCCTTGGCGCCGGCCTGATCGCGCGCCCGACGGCCTTCGCCGGCGCGGCCTTCGCCGCCTTGGCGCCCCCCGCCTTGACGGTCTTCACGGCCTTGCCGGCCGCCCTGTTCGCAGCCACCGCCGGCCGCGCCGCCGGTTTCGCCCGTGGCGGCGGGGCAGGCCCTGCCCGCATTCCCACATCCGCGGGCGGGGCGGCGGCCGGCGCGCGCTGCATCCGCCGCAGTGCGCGTTCGAGCTCCGCGATCTTGCGGTGCGCGCTGTCCAGTTCCACCCGCCCGGGCAGGCCGAGTGCCGTCGCCATCTGCTCGCCGATCGCCTGCGCCGCGGCGCGCGCCTGCATCTGCGCATTGACCAGCTCGCCCAGCACGCGGCGGTACTCCGGCGACAGCGCGACCTCGGTCCAGGCTTCCTCGGCGGCATCCACCCACAGGTCGAACAGCGCGCGCACGCTGGTGAGCTGGCGACCCGGCTCCTCGTGCCCGGCCAGCTTCGCCTCGAAGCGTGCGAACGCCTCCTGCGAAGCCTTGGCAAGCAGCGCGTTCCAGCCGTCCTGCGCGCCCTGCAGGCGCAGCTGCGCGCGCCCCAGCGCCTGCAATCGCTCCTGGTGCTCGCGCGCCAGGCCGAACGCGGGCAGGCCCAGCAGCCCCTCCGCCTGCGCGCGCAGGCTGTGCAGCCACGGTGCGGCCGCCTCGCCCCACTGCGCGATGTTCCCCAATCCCGGGCCCTGCATGCCCTGGACCATGCCGGCGAACGGATTGCCGCCGACCACGCCGCGCCAGGCGCGCGCCACGTCCTGCGCCGCATGCCCGCGGCCGGCGAACTGCGCCGCCACCTGCTGCATCTGCGCCAGCCAGGTACCCGCCTGCCGCTGCAGGTGGTCGAACGCGCCGTTGAAGGCATCGCCGCCGCCAAGCTGGGCACGCCATGCCCCCAGCGCGTCCTGCAGGCCGGCCGCCGCCGGGCCGCCCGCTGCCGGCGCACCGCGCAGCGCATCGCCCCACAGCGCCCAGTACTGGCGCGCCAGCGCCGCGAAATCGTTGGATGCGTCCGTCATGTGTCCTCCGCGAGATGCATCCGATGCTAGCAACGCGGCGATGACGCCGCTATTGCATCCTCGGTCAGGGCTTGGGGATGCGCAGTGTCTTGCTGATCATCAGCGAGCCCGACAGCGCATACACCAGCACCAGCGGGTGCAGCTGCCAGGGCCCCAGGTGAACCACGCCCAGCCACAGCGATGGCCCGATCGCCCCCGACCAGGCGGCAACCGCCAGCACGCCGACGATGGCCACGCTGGTGGGGATCGGGGTGCCCTCGAAATAGCGCACCTTGCCGGCGTCGCCGGACAACTGTTCGGCGGTGACGTTGTAGCGCGCCAGCCGGCTGACGCCGCAGCCGACGAAATAACTCAGCACCACCCAGTCCCAGCCGCCCTGCAGGCCGCAGGCATAGCCCAGCGCC
>JBKBXH010000113.1:0-5071 GCA_046313655.1 Thermomonas sp.
GGTGGATGAACTGGCCCAGCTTCTCGCGGTAGGCGCCAAGGTCGGCCAGCGGACGCTGTGCCACGCCGGACTCCATCGCCGCCTGCGCCACCGCCGGCGCCAGCATGGTCAGCAGGCGCGGGTCGAACGGGCGCGGGATCAGATAGTCGCGGCCGAAGGTAGGCACCTCGCCGCCGTAGGCCGCGCCGAGGTCGGACGACTCCATCCGCGCCAGCTGCGCGATCGCGCGCACGCAGGCCAGCTTCATCGCCTCGTTGATGGTGGTGGCCCCCACGTCAAGTGCGCCGCGGAAGATGTAGGGAAAGCACAGCGCGTTGTTGACCTGGTTCGGGTAGTCGCTGCGGCCGGTGGCGATGATCGCGTCCGGGCGCACCGCGCGCGCGGCATCCGGCAGGATCTCGGGGTACGGGTTGGCCAGCGCCAGGATGATCGGGTTCTCCGCCATCGTGGCCACCATCTCCGGCTTGAGGATGCCGCCGGCGGACAGGCCGAGGAAGATGTCGGCCCCGGCCACGATCTCGGCCAGGGTGCGCTTGTCGGTATCGCGCGCGTAGCGCGCCTTGTCCGGGTCCAGCCCGGTGCGGCCGCTGTGGATCACGCCGTCGCGGTCGAACGCGATGATGTTCTGCGGCTTCACCCCGAGCGCCACCAGCATGTCCAGGCAGGCGATCCCGGCCGCGCCGGCGCCGGTGGTGGCCAGCTTGACCTCGCCGATCTTCTTGCCCGCCACCTCCAGCGCGTTCAGCACCGCGGCGCCGACGATGATCGCGGTGCCGTGCTGGTCGTCGTGGAACACCGGGATCTTCATGCGCTCGCGCAGCTTGCGCTCGACGATGAAGCATTCCGGCGCCTTGATGTCCTCGAGGTTGATACCGCCGAAGGTCGGCTCCAGGCTGGCGATGATGTCCACCAGCTTGTCCGGGTCCTTCTCGGCGACCTCGATGTCGAACACGTCGATCCCGGCGAACTTCTGGAACAGCACGCCCTTGCCTTCCATCACCGGCTTGCCGGCCAGCGGGCCGATGTCGCCCAAGCCCAGCACCGCGGTGCCGTTGGAGATCACCGCCACCAGGTTGCCGCGCGCGGTGTATTCGCTGGCCTTGGCCGGGTCGGCGGCGATCTCCTCGCAGGCGAACGCCACCCCCGGCGAATACGCCAGGGCGAGGTCGCGCTGGGTCACCATCGGCTTGGTGGCGGTGACCCGGATCTTGCCCCTCGGCTCGTGCCGGTGGTAATCGAGTGCGGCCTGCTTCAGGTCGTCTTGGGCGGCGTGGTCGGACATCGAAGTGTGTTCCCTGCTTGCAGTTGCGTGGCGGCAATTGGGGGATGATACCGGCTTCCCTCCGCCCGGTTCCCCGCGTGCCGCCCGCCTCCGCGCCTTCCTCCTCGCCTTCGCGCCTGCCCCTGGCGGCGGCATGGCCGCTGCTGCTGGTGGTCGCGGTGCTGCTGTCGTGGCCGCTGCTGCGCAATCCCGGCTATTTCAGCCATGACGAGCTGCAGTGGGCGGTGTTCGCCGCCGACGGCAGCGCCACGCCCTGGCGCGACACCCACGCCTTCCAGTACCGCCCGCTGGCGTTTTCGACGTGGATGGCGCTGTCGCGCGTGCTGTTCGCCACCCCGATGCGGTTCCACCTGGTGCTGGTGGCATGGGGCGCGGCCAACGCGGTGCTACTGGCGCTGCTCGGGCGCGGCTTCGGGCTGCGCCGCTGGCCGGCCGTGCTGGCCGCGCTGGGCTTCGCGCTCGGCCCGTTCGCCGCCTACGTGCATGGCTGGGTCGGCTGCATCGCCGACCTGCTGTGGTTGTCCTGCGCCCTGCTGCTGGGGCTGGCGGTGCAGCGCGCGCGCCATCCGTGGCAGGCGGCGCTGGCCGCCGCCGTGCTGACCGCCGCGGCCCTGCTGGCGAAGGAGGCGGCGCTGGCGATCCCGCCGCTGCTGTGGCTGGGCTGGTGGTGGCAGGGGCGGCCGCGGGCATGGCGGGCGGCGTGGCTCGCCGCCGCGGCGGTGGCGGCGGCATGGCTGGCCTGGCGCAGGGATGCGCTGCTGCACACTCCGCAGGCCGGCGCGCAGTACGCGCTCTCGGCCTGGCACGTGCCGCGCCGCTGGCTGGAGTACCAGCTGTTCCCACCGCTGCTGTCCACCTTCGAAATCGGCAACAGCCTGCGCCGGCTGCCGCTGGTGCTGGCCGCCGCGCTGGTCTGGCTGGGCGTGCTGGCGGCGCTTTGGCGCGCCGGCCGGCGCTGGCCAGCGCTGTGGTTGCTCGGCGGGCTGGCCACCCTGCTGCCGGTGCTGCCGCTAGCCACCAGCGCCAACCAGTACGGCTACGGTTATTCGGCGCTGGCCGCGCTGGTGTTGGCCGGCGCATGGGCGCACACATCGCGCGCCGGACGTGCGGTGATCGCGCTGCTGGCAGTGCTGGCAGTGCTGCACGGGGCGCTGGTGATGCGCCAGATCCGGGAGGTGGGCCGCATCCAGGCCGTGTTCTCGCCGGCGCTGGCCGCCGCCGTGGCCGTCCGCGGCGACGGCCCGCCGCTGCGGCTGCGCCCGGAGCCAGGCGCCCGCGATTGGGTATTCCGCCGGCTCACCCACCAGATCCCGCGCTATGCCGGCGTGGCGATCGGCGAGCGCGTGCAGCTGGTAGAGGCGGATGCCCCAGCCGAGTTCGAGATCACTCCCGACGGCCGGTTGCGCCCCCTGCGCTGACGGGATGCCGGGCTAGATATCGAGCACGCCGCCATCGGCGCCCAGCTGTTCCAGCCGGATACGGTTGGCGAACAGCGAGAACGCCAGGGTGCCGGCCAGTCCGCTGGCGCGCGCCACCCAGGTCGGTAGCCAGGTGGGCTCCAGCAGGTCGCCGCTGTCGAACAGTGGCTCGAAGCGCTGCACGTCGGCCAGGGTCATCTTGCCGGCGAACAGACGCCGGCACAGGCGCAGGCGGCCCTGCTTGAGCGCCCAGCGGAAGAAGGTGTGCACGCCGATCAGGCCGCGCAGGTACACGGTGTCCTTGGTGAACGCCGCGCCGCCGGTGGTGGGCACGCCGCGGAACACGCGCTGGGCCGCGGTGAAGCTTTCCACTTCGTTCTGCCCGGACTCCAGGAAATAGCGGAACACCTGCACGAAGTCGGCGCCTTCCAGCGCCATCGCCACCGCCTCGATGCGCAGGCTGACGCGCTTCATGCGCTCGATGTCGATGCTGCCGGTGATCTGCTCGGCGAACACCGCCAGCCCCTCCTGGGTGGCGGTGATCCGCGGCGAGGACAGCGCCAGGCTGGGCAGGTTGGGCTGGCGCTGGCCGTTCAGCGCGGTCAGCGAGTGCACGTAGGCCTCGTGCTGCAACAGCTGCTGGTAGTCGTAGTCGGAGAACGCCGCGCCCGCGCGCAGGCGGATCCGGCTAGCCCCGGCGGCGGCCTTGGCGATCAGGTCCGGGTCCAGCTCCACTGCGATCACGCGGCCGCCGAAGAACTCGTCCAGCGCGGATTGCAGGCGCAGCGCCAGCGCCTCGGCCGAGACCTCCACCTCCTGCGCGTCGGCCACCAGCTCGCGGTCGAGTTCGTCGGCCACGCGCAGGAAGTGGTTGGCTGCCTCGCGGGTGGTGGCACCGCCCGGCAGCGCCTGGTCGGGGGTGCCGAACAGGGCGACCGACAGGTCGGTCACCTGCGGCGTGCCCAGGTGCTCCAGCAGCTCGGCCGCCAGCACCCAGCCCTGCGCCGATTCGACCAGATACTGGCCCAGCGGATGGGTGGGGTCGGCGGCGGCGGAGATCGCCGACAGCTCGCGCCGCGCGTCCGAAAAATCCAGCCTCGGATACTGGTACCGCGGCAGGTGTGGGTTGCCGCGCGCCCATCCGGCCAGGAACGCCTGCTGCTCGCTGGCCGGCCAGCTGGCCAGGCTGAGCAGCCGGATCGGCTTGGCCGCACGCGCCAGCCGCGCATCCAGCGCCGCGTGGTGGGCGATCGCGTCAGCGCCGGCCATGCGGGCGCCCCGACGGCCGGCGTGCGGGCTTGCCCGGGGCGCGCGCCTCGGCCTTCTGCGCCAATCGGTTCGCGAGGCGGTCGGCGGCGCCGGCCACTTCGGCCGACAGCTTGAGGAAATTCGCCACCCGGCGGCCGTCCAGCGCGCCGCGCTCGACCGCCGCGCGCACCGCGCAGCCGGGTTCGCGCGCATGCCGGCAATCGCGGAAGCGGCACTGCGCGGCCAGCGCCTCGATGTCGGCGAAGCTTTCCGCCACCGCCTCCTCGCCGGTCGGCTTCAGCTCGCGCATGCCGGGGGTGTCGATGATGCAGGCCCCGCCCGGCAGCGCGATCAGCGCGCGGTGGGTGGTGGTGTGGCGGCCGCGCGCATCGTGCGTACGCACCGCGCCGGTCTTCATCTTCTCGATCCCGAGCAGGGTATTGGTGAGGGTGGACTTGCCGGCACCGGAGCTGCCCACCAGCACCACGCTATGCCCCGGTGACAGCCACGGCGACAGCTGCGCGACCGCCTCCGGCGCCTTCGCGTTCAGCGCCAGCACCGGCACCTCCAGCCCGCCGAGTTGGGCCCGCGCCGCTTCGGGATCGGCGGCGTCCTTGTCCGACTTGGTCAACACCACCACCGGCTGCACGCCGTGCCCGGCCACCAGCAGCAGGTAGCGCTCGATCCGGCGCGGGTTGAAATCGGCATCCAGCCCGCAGACCACGAACGCGGTGTCGATGTTGGCGGCGATCACCTGCTGGCGGTAATGCTCGCCGGCCGCGCCGCGCTTGATCGCCGACAGCCGCGGCAGCAGCGCCACGATCCGCAGCGCGCCCGGTGCCTGGCCTTCCACCAGCACCCAGTCGCCCACCGCGGGGCGCTGCTCGGGCGCCAGCTCGCCCTTGCGGTAGCTGCCGGCGCGCTGCCATTCCGGCAGCGATTCGGCCGGCTGCGCCTGCTCCGGCGCCTCGGCCACCCGGTAGCCGCTGCGGTGCTGCTCCACGATCCGCGCCGGGCGCGCCTGCGGGTGCGATGCCATCAATGCCGCCCAGTCTGGCGGCAGGGTGGCGGGCGTCCAGCGCCAGCCGATCGCGGAGAGCGCGTGGGGCAGCGTCATGCAGGG
>JBKBXH010000114.1:0-5053 GCA_046313655.1 Thermomonas sp.
AGGACGAACGGCAATTGGATTTGCGCGGCTCGCCATTCGCGACGCACACCCAAGCCCATCCGAGCCGAGCCTTATCCCGGACCCGTTCGTGGCGAGCCGGTCGCGTCATGCACTGATCTGACCCACGGCATAACCCAGCAAGCGATTCCCGTTCGTGGTGAGCCTGTCGAACCATGCACGGGGATCTTGGCGGCCCCCACTAAAACGGCGCCTTGCGGCGCCTTTTTCGCGTTCCGGGAATGGGCGGGATCAGAGCGACTCGAAGATGCCCGCCGCGCCCATGCCGGTGCCGATGCACATCGTCACCATGCCGTACTTCAGCTTGCGCCGGCGCAGGCCGTGCACCACGGTGGCGGTCAGCTTGGCGCCGGTGGTGCCCAGCGGATGTCCCAGCGCGATCGCGCCGCCCAGCGGGTTGACCTTGGCCGGGTCCAGCTCGCAATCGCGGATCACCGCCAGCGACTGCGCGGCGAACGCCTCGTTCAGCTCGATCCAGTCGAGCTGGTCGCGGGTCAGACCGGCCTGCTTGAGCGCCTTGGGAATCGCCGCGATCGGGCCGATGCCCATCACTTCCGGGCGCACGCCGGCGACGCTGAAGCCAACGAAGCGCGCCAGCGGGGTCAGCCCGTAGTCCTTGATCGCCTGCTCGGACGCCAGCAGCACCGCGGCAGCGCCGTCGCTCATCTGCGAGGCATTGCCGGCGGTGACGGTGCCGCCGAACTGGCCGTTGCGGAACACCGGGCGCAGGCGCGCCAGGCCTTCCAGCGAGGTGTCGGCGCGCGGGCCCTCGTCCTGCTCCACCAGCAGCTTTTTCATGCGGATGGCGTTGCCGGCGAGGTCGGGCAGGCGCGCGATCACCTCGTACGGGGTGATCTCGTCGCGGAACTCGCCGGCGGCCTGCGCGGCCAGCGCCTTCTGGTGCGAGGCCAGCGCGAAGGCGTCCTGCGCCTCGCGGCTGACCTTCCATTCCTCGGCCACCTTCTCGGCGGTGATGCCCATGCCGTAGGCGATTGCCACGTGGTCGTCGCGGAACACCGCCGGCGACAGCGCGACTTTGTTGCCCATCATCGGCACCATGCTCATGGATTCGGTGCCGCCAGCCAGCATCAGGTCGGAATGGCCCAGCTGGATCTGCTGCGCGGCCAGCGCCACCGCCTGCAGGCCGGAGGAGCAGAAGCGGTTGATGGTCTGCCCGGCCACGGTATCCGGCAGCCCGGCCAGCAGCACGCCGATGCGCGCCACGTTCATGCCTTGCTCGCCCTCGGGCATGGCGCAGCCGATGATGGCGTCGTCAATGCGGGTCGGGTCGATGCCGGGCGACTGGGCGACCACCTCGCGCAGCACGTGCGCCAGCATGTCGTCCGGGCGGGTGTTGCGGAACACGCCCTTCGGGGCCTTGCCCACCGGGGTGCGGGTGGCGGCGACGATGTAGGCGTCCTGGATTTGCTTGCTCATGGGGTTGTCCTCGTCGTCGGTCAGTTGCGCAGCGGCTTGCCGGTCTTGAGCATGTGCGCGATGCGGGCCTGGGTCTTGTCCTGCTGCGCCAGCTCCACGAAATGCTTGCGTTCCAGCCGGATCAGCCAGTCCTCGTCCACCAGCGCGCCGCGCTCGACCTCGCCGCCGCACAGCACGGTGGCGATGCGCTCGGCGATCTCGTAGTCGTAGTCGCTGAGGAAGCGGCCTTCCCGCATGTTCACCAGCAGCATCTTGACGGTGGCGATGCCGACCTCGCCGGCGACCTGGATACGGCGCGCCGGCAGCGGCGGGCGGTAGCCGCCCTCGGCCAGCGCGCGCGCCTCGGCCTTGGCGATGTGCAGCAGCTCGAAGGCGTTGAAGGCGATCTTGTCGTTGCCGCGCAGCAGGCCCAGTTCCTTGGCGTTGGCCGCGGAGTTGGACACCTTGGCCATCGCCACCGTCTCGAAGGTCTTTTTCAGCTCGGCGAACACGTCGCCGCCCGGGCCGGCCGCCGCGGAGGCGCGCACCGCCAGCTCCTTCAGGCCGCCGCCGGCGGGCAGCAGGCCCACGCCGGCCTCGACCAGGCCGATGTAGCTCTCCAGATGCGCCACGGTCCTGGCGCTGTGCATCTGGAATTCGCAGCCGCCGCCGAGGGCCAGCCCGCGCACGGCCGCCACCACCGGCACCAGCGCGTACTTGATGCGCTGGCTGGTGGCCTGGAAGTTGCCGACCATCGCCTCGAACAGGTCGAGCTTGCCGGCCTGCAGCGCGCCCAGCGCACCGGCGAGGTCGGCACCGGCGGAGAACGGCTCCTTCGGCTGCCACAGCACCAGGCCGGCGAAGTCGCGCTCGGCCCGGCCCACCGCTTCCTGCAGGCCGTCCAGCACGGCGTCGGAAACGGTGTTCATCTTGGTCTTGAAGCTGACCACGGCGATGTCGTCGCCGTCGTGCCACATGCGCAGGCCGTCATTCTCGAACACCGTCTCGCCGGGGGCGAAACGCTCGCCCAGCATCGGGTCGGGGAAGCGCTGGCGCTGGTAGACCGGCAGCGACGAGCGCGGCAGCAGGGCGTCCTTGGCCGGGCTGTAGCTGCCGCCGGCGGCATGCACGCCCTCGCGCGCGCCGACCCAGGCCGGCATCGCCGCGTCGCTCATGGCGTTGCCGGCGGCGATGTCCTCGGCGATGAAGGCCGCCACCTGCGCCCAGCCGGCCGACTGCCAGGTCTCGAACGGGCCCTGGGCCCAGCCGTAGCCCCAGCGGATGGCCTGGTCCACGTCGCGCGCGGTGTCGGCGATGTCGGCCAGGTGGTAGGCGCTGTAATGGAACAGGTCGCGGAAGCAGGCCCACAGGAAGCGCGCCTGCGGATGCGCGCTGGCGCGCAGGCGGGCGAACTTCTCGGCCGGGTCCTTCAGCTTCAGGATCTCGACCACCTCCGGCGCCGCGCCGCGGTCGGCCACGCGGTAGTCCTGCTTCTCAAGGTCGAGGACCACGATGTCCTTGCCGACCTTGCGGAAGATGCCGGCGCCGGTCTTCTGGCCCAGCGCGCCCTTGGCGATGAGGGCCTGGAGCCAGTCCGGCGACTGGAAGTAGCGGTGCCAGGGGTCGTCCGGCAGGGTGTCGGCCATGGTCTTGATGACGTGCGCCATGGTGTCCAGGCCGACCACGTCGGACGTGCGGTAGGTCGCCGACTTCGGCCGCCCCAGCAGCGGGCCGGTCAGCGCGTCCACCTCGTCGAAGCCGAGGCCGAACGCGCGGGTGTGGTGGATCACCGACAGGATCGAGAACACGCCAATGCGGTTGCCGATGAAGTTGGGGGTGTCCTTGGCCCGCACCACGCCCTTGCCGAGCTGGGTGGTGAGGAAGGTTTCCAGGGCATCCAGCACCGCCGGGTCGGTGGTATGCGCCGGGATGAGTTCGGCCAGGTGCATGTAGCGCGGCGGGTTGAAGAAGTGCACGCCGCAGAACCGATGCTTCAACTCTTCCGGAAGAACACCCGCCAAGGCATTGATTCCCAAGCCGGATGTATTGCTTGCGAGGATCGCGTGCGGCGGCACCGAGGGGGCGATGCGGCGGTACAGGTCCTGCTTCCAGTCCATCCGCTCGGCGATCGCCTCGATGATCAGGTCGCAGTCCTGCAGTTGGGACAGGCCGGTGTCGTAATTGGCCGGGGTGATCGCCGCGGCCAGCGCCTTGCTCGCCAGCGGGGCGGGCGAGAGCTTGTCGAGGTTGGCGATCGCCTTGAGCACGATGCCGTCGGCCGGCCCGTCCTTGGCGGCGAGGTCGAACAGCACGGTGTCCACCCCGGCATTGGTGAGGTGGGCGGCGATCTGCGCGCCCATCACGCCGGCGCCGAGCACGGCGGCGCGGCGTACAAGCAGTTTCTGAGACATGGTTTCCATCTCCTTGAAAATACAGATTTAATCAGTGCGCATCGGCCTGGAAGCCGGCCGCGGCGAAACGGATGAGGGCCTGCGCGGCGCGCTGGCGGTGGGTGGCCTCGGACACCCCCGAGGGCCGCTTGATCAGGCCGAAGTCGGCCATCGCGTAGGTCAGCGCGCCGGACAGGAAGTCCAGCCGCCAATACAGCTCCTCCTTGCCCAGCCCCGGCACGCAGCCGGCGATGGCCTTGGCGAACTCGCGCAGCACGTGGCCGTACTGGTCGGACAGGAACTTGCGCAGGCTGTCGTTGTTCTCGGCATAGGTGCGGGCGATCACCCGGATGAAGGCACCGCCGCCGTGGCGATCCTGGGCCATGGCCAGCGCCGGCTCCACGAACGCGGCCAGGATCGGTTCCAACTGCCCGGGCGCGGTCTCCAGCGCGCGGTGCAGGGCGTCCAGCCGCTGCGCGCTCATCACGTCCATGCGCCGGCGGAAGACCTCGTTGACGAGGTTGTCCTTGCTGCCGAAGTGGTAATTGACCGCGGCGATGTTGACGTCGGCGCGGCTGGTGACCTGGCGCAGCGAGGTCGAGGCGAAGCCCTGCTGGGCGAACAGTTCCTCGGCCGCGTACAGGATGCGGTCCTTGGTGGAGAAATGCTGCAGGCTCATGCGGCCTCCCGGCGCCAGAATCAAACGCTCGTTTGAGGCTACGCCGTACGCCTGCGTACGTCAATCGCGGGCGCGTGCCGGGCGACGGACGGCAATGCGGCCGATGCTGCGGAATGTGCCGGAAATGCGCTAGAATCTGTCGCAGCCATATCGGCCAAACCCGCGCCAGTACGCGGGTTTTTCTGTTATCCTCGGGCGCTTCCGGCAAGGACGCCCGCCAACCTCCCGGAGAATCCCATGGCGCTGGAGCGCACCCTTTCGATCATCAAGCCCGATGCCGTCGCCAAGAACGTGATCGGCCAGATCTACACCCGTTTCGAGCAGGCCGGCCTGAAGGTCGTCGCCGCCAAGATGAAGCATCTCTCGCGCGCCGAGGCCGAAGGCTTCTACGCCGTTCACCGCGAGCGCCCGTTCTTCAACGCGCTGGTGGAGTTCATGATCTCCGGCCCGGTGATGATCCAGGTGCTGGAAGGCGAGGGCGCGGTGCTGAAGAACCGCGAGCTGATGGGCGCCACCAACCCGAAGGACGCCGCGCCGGGCACCATCCGCG
>JBKBXH010000115.1:0-5040 GCA_046313655.1 Thermomonas sp.
AGGCGGCCTCGGCGGCGGCCACGTCGTTGGTGTCCAGCGCCTTGATGACCTTCTTCACCGCGGTACGCAGCATCGAGCGCGCGCTGGCGTTGCGGGCCCGGCGCACTTCCGCCTGCTTGGCGCGCTTCTTGGCGGACTTGATGTTGGCCACGGGGAAAATCCTGGGAAGTCTGGAGTTTTGGCTGCGGGGTTCGCCGGCTGGCACAATGGCCGGCCAACGAGGGATTCGGAAAGACCGCCGATTATGGACGATTCAATGGCTTGGGTCAACCCGCGCGACCGCGCGCGCCAGACGGCGGTGGCGGCGTGAGCGCGGGCGGCGGGCAGGGCGGGGCGCGGCCCCGCAGCATGGCGCGCGGGGTGCTGTCGTTCGGCGGCATGACCATGCTCAGCCGGGTGTTCGGGCTGGTGCGCGACCAGGTGTTCAACGCCACCTTCGGCGCCACCTGGATGACGGATGCGTTCTGGGTGGCGTTCCGGATCCCCAATTTCATGCGCCGGCTGTTCGCGGAAGGATCGTTCTCCACCGCGTTCGTACCGGTGTTCACCGAGATCAAGGAAACCCGGCCGCACGCCGACCTCAAGGCGTTGGTGGCGCGCGCCGCCGGCACCCTGGGCGGGGTGCTGCTGGTGGTGACCGCGCTGGGCATGCTGTTCGCGCCGCAGCTGGCGGACGTGTTCACCCAGGCCGACCCGGCCCCGGGCCAGAACGCGCTGATCGCCGACCTGCTGCGGCTGACCTTCCCGTTCCTGCTGTTCGTCTCGCTGACCGCGCTGGCGGGCGGCGCGCTGAACAGCTACCACCGCTTCGGCCTGCCGGCGTTCGTGCCGATCATCCTCAACCTGTGCATGATCGCCGGCGCGCTGTGGGGCTCGCGCCTGGTGCATCCGCCGATCGTCGCGATGGGCTGGGCGATCCTGGCCGCCGGCGTGCTGCAGCTGCTGTTCCTGCTGCCGGCGCTGGCGCGGCTGGACCTGCTGGCGCTGCCGCGCTGGGGCTGGCGCCACCCGGACGTGCGCAAGGTGGTGCGGCTGATGGTGCCGACCCTGTTGGGCTCGTCGGTGGCGCAGGTCAACCTGCTGTTCGATACCTTCATCGCGGCGATGCTGGTGCACGGCTCGCAGAGCTGGCTGTCCACCGCCGACCGCTTCCTGGAGTTCCCGCTGGGCGTGTTCGGGATCGCGCTGGGCACGGTGATCCTGCCGACCCTTGCGCGCCACCACGTCAATACCGACCGCGCGGGGTTCTCGAAGTCGCTGGACTGGGGCCTGCGTACCACCCTGGCGATCATCCTGCCGGCGATGCTGGGGCTGATGCTGCTGTCGCTGCCGCTGGTATCCACCATCTTCCAGTACGGCAAGTTCACCGCCGAGTCGGCGCGCATGACCGCGCTGTCGGTGTTCGGCCTCAGCTTCGGGCTGCCGGCGTTCGCGCTCGTGAAGACGGTGCTGCCGGCCTTCTACGCGCGCCAGGACACCCGCACCCCGGTGCGCGCGGGGCTGGTGGCGATGGTCGCCAACATGGTGTTCAACGTGGGGATCCTGGCCCTGATGTATTGGCTGTGGGTGCCGGCCGCGGCCAAAGCCGGCGGGGTGATGGAGACCCTGGCGCGGGTGCCGGGCCTGCACTTCGCGCTGGGTATCGCCTCCGCCCTGTCCAGCTACCTGAACCTGCTGCTGCTGTGGCGCTGGCTACGCAAGGCGGGGGTGTTCGACCTGCAGCCGGGCTGGGGCCGCTACCTGCTGCGGCTGGCGCTGGCGAACGCGGCGATGGCCGCGGCGCTGCTGGCCGGGTTGCAGCTGGCGCCGGACTTCACCGCGGTGGACAAGTGGCTGCGTCTGGGCTGGCTGGCGCTGCTGGTGGGCGGCGGCGCCGGGGTGTACGCGCTGGCGATGCTGGCGCTGGGGTTCCGCCCGCGCGATTTCCGCGAACACTGAGCGCGCGCCGGCGGGCATCGCGCCGCCCGCCGCCGCTATACTGCGGGCCTGCCATGAGCTTCCTCTTCCGCGATGCCGGTCCCGCAGCGGGGCACGGGCGGGCGCTGTGCCCGCAGGGCAGCGTGGTCTGCATCGGCGCCTTCGATGGCCTCCACCTCGGCCATCGCGCGCTGGTCGACCGCGCGGTCGCGCGTGCGCGTGCGCTGGGCGTGCCGGCGGTGGCGCTGGGCTTCGAGCCGCTGCCGCGCGAGTTCTTCGCCGTCGGCGCGCGTCCGCCGCGGCTGATGCTGCCGCGGGCCAAGGCCGAAGGTCTGTGGGCGCTGGGCTGCGACGGCGTGGGCCTGCTGCGTTTCGATGCGCGCCTGGCGGCGATGCCGGCCGCGGAGTTCGCGCGTGCGGTGCTGGCCGCGCAGCTGGGCGCGCGCGAGGTCTGGGTCGGCCCGGATTTCCGCTTCGGCCAGGGCCGCGCCGGCGACATCGCGCTGCTACAGGCGCTTGGCCCGGCGCTGGGGTTCACGGCGCATGCGATCGCGCCGGTCCATGTCGAAGGCGAGCGCGTCTCCAGCACCCGCATCCGCGCCGCGCTGGCGGATGGCGCGTTCGCGCATGCCGCGCGTCTGCTCGGCCGCCCGTATGCGATCGCCGGGCGGGTGGTGCGCGGCCGCCAGCTCGGCCGCACCCTCGGCTATCCCACCGCCAACCTGCGCTATGGCGGCAAGGTGCCGGCGCTGCGCGGCATTTACGCGACCTGGGTGCACGGGGTCGGGGCGAAGCCGTGGCCCTCGGTCTCCAGCTTCGGCACCCGCCCCACGGTGGACGGGGTGGAGCCGCTGCTGGAGGCGCATCTGTTCGATTTCGAAGGCAGCCTGTACGGGCAGCGGATCGAGGTCGAGTTCGTCGCCCACCTGCGCGACGAGGAAAAATTCCCGGACCTGCCCGCGCTGGTGGCGCAGATGCAGCGCGACGAGGCCCGCGCGCGTGCGATCCTCGCCGGGTCCGGCCCCGGACAGGCGACCGCACGCCCGCATGCGGATTCCCCCACCCCAGCACCGACCACACAGGCGTCAGCGTGACCGACAAGACCGAGAACCCCTACAAGGCCACCATCCTGCTGCCGGACACCGGCTTCCCGATGCGCGGCGACCTGCCCAAGCGCGAGCCGGACATCCTGGCGCACTGGGAGGCCGAAGGCCTGTACGCGCAGATCCGCAAGGTGGCCGCGGGACGCCCGCGCTTCGTGCTGCACGACGGCCCGCCGTACGCGAACGGGGCCATCCACCTCGGCCATGCGGTCAACAAGATCCTCAAGGACATCATCGTCAAGTCGAAGACGCTGTCCGGCTTTGACGCGCCCTACATCCCGGGCTGGGACTGCCACGGGCTGCCGATCGAGATCGCGATCGAGAAGAAGTGGGGCAAGGTTGGCACCAAGCTGGACGCCACCGAGTTTCGCCAGAAGTGCCGCGAGTACGCCAGCGAGCAGATCGAGGTGCAGCGCCGCGATTTCAAGCGCCTGGGCGTGCTGGGCGACTGGGACAACCCCTACCGCACCCTCGATTTCAAGTTCGAGGCCGACGAGATCCGCGCGCTGGCCAAGGTGGTGGAGAACGGCCACCTGCTGCGCGGGGTGAAGCCGGTGTACTGGTGCTTCGAATGCGGCAGCGCGCTGGCCGAGGCCGAGATCGAGTACCAGGACAAGGTCTCGCCCGCGATCGATGTGGCCTACGCCGCGCGCAACCCGCAGCAGACCAGTCGCGCGTTCGGCAGCGAGCTGCCGGAAGGCGTGGAGGTGGCCATCCCGATCTGGACCACCACGCCGTGGACGCTGCCGGCCTCGCTGGCGATCTCGCTGGGGCCGGAGCTGGACTACGTGCTGGTGGAAGGCCCGGCGGGCACCGACGGCACCCGCCGCTGGCTGGTGCTGGCCGAGGCGCTGGCCGAGAAGGCGCTGAAGCGCTACGGCATGGACGAGGTCGTCGTGCTCGGTCGCGCGCGGGGCGAGAAGCTGGAAGGCATGCGGTTCGCGCATCCGTTCTATCCGGGCCGCGACATCCCGGTGCTGCTGGGCGACCACGTCAGCGCCGAGGACGGTACCGGCGCCGTGCACACCGCGCCCGGCCACGGCCAGGAGGACTTCGCGGTTTCGCAGAAATACGGCCTGGTCGAGAAATACGACGCCGCCGCGCTCAACCCGGTGGACGGCCGCGGCGTGTACCTGCCGGGCACCGCGCCCGCCGGCGGGACGGCACTGGCCGGCGTCCACGTGTGGAAGGCCAACGACCTGCTGGTGGACGCGCTGCGCGCCAACGGCCGGCTGCTGGCCTTCGCCAGGCTGACCCACAGCTACCCGCATTGCTGGCGGCACAAGACCCCGATCGCCTTCCGCGCCACCCCGCAGTGGTTCATCTCGATGGAGCAGGCCCACCTGCGCCGCGATGCGCTGGCCGCGATCGAGACCGTGCAGTGGTACCCGGGCTGGGGCCAGGCGCGGATCGCGGGGATGGTGGAGGGCCGCCCGGACTGGACCATCTCGCGCCAGCGCACCTGGGGCGTGCCGATCGCGCTGTTCGTGCATCGCCAGACCGGCGCGATCCACCCGCGCAGCGTGGAGCTGATGCGGCAGGTGGCCGAGCGCGTGGAGCAGGCCGGGATCGACGCCTGGTATTCGCTGGAGCCGGCCACGCTGCTGGGCGAGGAGGCGGGCGACTACGAGAAGATCACCGACATCCTCGACGTGTGGTTCGATTCCGGCGTCACCCACGAGGCGGTGCTGGTCGCGCGCGGGCTGGGTAAGCCAGCCGACCTCTACATCGAGGGTTCCGACCAGCACCGCGGTTGGTTCCAGAGTAGCCTGCTCACCGGGGTGGCGATCGACCGCGCCGCGCCCTACCGGCAGTGCCTCACCCACGGCTTCACCGTGGACGAGCACGGCCGCAAGATGTCGAAGTCGCTGGGCAACGGGATCGAGCCGCAGGAAATCATGAAGACCCTGGGCGCGGACATCCTGCGCCTGTGGATCGCCAGCGCCGACTACAGCAACGAGATGACGCTGTCGCAGGAGATCCTCAAGCGCAACGCCGATGCCTACCGCCGCATCCGCAA
>JBKBXH010000116.1:0-4995 GCA_046313655.1 Thermomonas sp.
CGAGTACGCGATGATCAAGGCCGCCGCGGCCAACGGCTGGATCGACGAGAAGATGGTGGCGATGGAAGCACTGACCGCGTTCAAGCGCGCCGGCGCCGACGGCATCCTCACCTACTTCGCGCTGGACGCCGCGCGCTGGCTGCGCGACTGAGCCCCGGAGACCCGCGATGCGCCGCTATGCCGTGTTCGGATCGCCCGTCGCGCACTCGCAGTCGCCGCGCATCCACGCCGCGTTCGCGCGGCAGACCGGGATCGCGCTGGACTACGTGGCGATCGAGGCCGGCCATGCCGACTTCGCGGCGGTTCTCGCCGCCAGCGGGGTGGACGGCGGCAACGTCACCCTGCCGCTGAAGGAAGACGCCTTCGCGCTGTGTGCCGGCAACGTCAGCACGCGCGCACGGCGCGCCGGCGCGGTGAACACGCTGGTCCGAGCGGGCGAGGGCTGGCACGGCGACAACACCGACGGCCTCGGCCTGGTGCGCGACCTCACCGAGCGCCACGGCCTGGACCTGCGCGATCGCCGCGTGCTGCTGCTGGGCGCCGGCGGGGCCGCGCGCGGGGTCGCGCCCGCGCTGCTGGACGCCGGCATCCGCACGCTCTACATCACCAACCGCACCGCGGCCCGCGCCGATGCGCTGGCGGACGCGCTGGGCGATCCGGCGCGGGTGCATCCGCGCGGCTGGGACGACCTGCCCGCGCTGGGCGAATTCGACCTGCTGGTGAACGCCACCTCCGCCACCCGCGGCGGCGCGCTGCCGGCGCTGCCGATGGCGCTGGCGGCCCCGCGTAGCGTGGCGGTGGACCTGGGCTACGGCGAGGCCGCAGTGGCCTTCCTCGCCTGGGCGCGCGCCGCCGGTTGCGCGCAGGCGCTGGACGGGCTGGGGATGCTGGTGGAACAGGCCGCGGAGAGCTTCCTGCTCTGGCACGGCGTGCGTCCCGAGACCGACCCGGTGTACGCGTCGCTGCGCGCCGACGCGGATACCCTGCAGGCCGCCGACTGAGCCCCGCGCTCACGCGGCATTAGCGCCGCCCGGCGCAGGATCGCGCCATTCCCCATTGCCACAGGCAACCATGGCCATCGATCCGCACGACCTCGCCCACGAGTTCCCCGCGCACAAGGACAAGATCCACGTGCTGAAGATGGAGAACGCGCATTTCGCCACCCTGAAGGCCCGCTACGAGGAGGTGGACCACCAGATCCGCCTGTTCGAGGAAGGCGTGCAGGCCGCCAGCGACGAGCACCTGGAAACGCTCAAGAAGCAGCGGCTGCACTTCAAGGACCAGATCGCCGCGATGCTGGAGCACTGACCCGGCGCGGCGCGCCCTGCGCTTAGGCCAGGGCGTGCACGCCGACCCCGACCAGCAGCAGGCCGGCCACGAACGGCGCGGCGCGGCCCAGCAGCCGCACCAGCAGATGGCGCGCCAGCAGGTTGCCGATCCAGATCATGGCGTAGCCCACCATGGTGACGCTGACGATGGTGGGCCACAGCAGCGCCGGCGAGATCAGGGTGGCGCCCATGCCGTTCACCAGGTTGGTGGCCGACAGCGCGAACCCGAGCACGATGGCCGCGTGCCAGCCCGGCGCGCGCAGCGGCAGGTCGCGCCCGCCGACGTGGCGGTGCAGGTAGTTGGCGTACCAGTAATACAGCCCGATCCCAATCAGCAGCATCCCGGCCAACAGCGACGCCGTGTGCGCCGGCATAACGCGCGCGATCGCCTCCCCGACGAACGCCCCGGCAGTGACGAACACCAGCCCGATGCCGTTGATCACCGCGTTCACCCAATGCGGGATGACCCGCCCTAAGGTGCCATAGGCGACGCCCACGCCGAGGTTGTCGAAGTTCGAGCCGAACCCGATCGCGATCGCGGTTGCCAGCAGATGCGCCTCCGGCATGCCGCCGCTCATGGGGGGCCGCCACCGGCCGTCATGCCAGGTAGGCGTCCTTCAGCCGCACGTAGTGCGCGGCGCTGTAATACAGCGCCTCGATCTCGGCATCGCTCAGCATGCGCGCCTTCCTGGCCGGGTTGCCCAGCCACAACTCGCCCTCGCCCACCACCTTGCCCGGCGGCACCAGCGCGCCGGCGCCGACGAAGGCGTGCTTCTTCACCACCGCGCCATCCAGCACGATCGCGCCCATCCCCACCAGCACCGCGTCCTCGATCGTGCAGGCGTGGATGATCGCCTTGTGGCCGATGGTGACGTCGCTGCCGATGCGGGTGGCGAACCCTCCCCGCCTGGCGTGCGGGCCGTCGTGGCTGACGTGGATGACGGTGCCGTCCTGGAGGTTGGTGCGGTCGCCGATGCGGACGAAGTTGACGTCGCCGCGGATCACGGTGAACGGCCACACCGAGACATCGTCGCCCAGCACCACGTCGCCGATCACGCTGGCGCGGGGGTCGACGTAGGCGCGCGCGCCGAGGGTGGGGGAAACGCCGCGGTAGGGTCGGAGGTCCATGCGCGGATTATCGCTGGATTCGCCCGCCGGCCGCACTACACTGGCCCGTATGGACACCGCCGCCGACACCCCGACCGCCGACCTGCGCCCCACCCTCGACCGCCTGCGCGCGGCCTGGCAGGCGCGCAAACCCGATTTCGCCCAGCGCCGCGACGACCTGCGCCGGCTGCGCGCGGCGCTCAAGCCGCGGCTGGACGCGATGGCGCGCACCATCGCCGCCGACTTCGGCCACCGCGCGCTGGACGAGAGCCGGATCGCCGACGGCATGACCGTGCTCAACGACATCGACCACCTGCTTGCGCACCTGCGCGGCTGGATGCGCCCGCGGCGGGTGGCGGTGGGCTGGCGCTTCTGGCCGGGGCGGGCGTGGATCGAACCGCACCCGCTGGGCGTGGTCGGGGTGATCGCACCGTGGAACTACCCGGTCAACCTCGCGCTGATCCCGCTGGCGACGGCGATCGCCGCCGGCAACCACGTGTTCCTCAAGCCCTCCGAGCACACCCCGCGCACCAGCGCGTTCCTGCGCGACCTGCTGGCGGAGGTGTTCCCGGCCGAGCGCGTCGCCGTCGCCACCGGCGGCGCGGACGTGGGCGCGGCCTTCGCCGGCCTGCCGTTCGACCACCTGGTGTTCACCGGCTCCACCGCGGTCGGGCGCAAGGTGATGGCCGCCGCCGCGCCCAACCTGACCCCACTGACCCTGGAGCTGGGCGGCAAGTCGCCGGCGATCGTGTGCCCCGACTATCCGCTGGAGAAGGCGGCCGCGCGGATCGCCACCGGCAAGTGGTTCAACTGCGGCCAGACCTGCATCGCGCCCGACTACGTGCTGGTGCCGGCGGCGCAGCGCGACGCGTTCGTCGCGGCCCTGCGCGCGGAAGTGGCGGCACGCTACGGCGCCAATCTCGACAACCGCGACGACTACACCCGGATCGTCAATGATGGCCAGTACGCGCGCCTGCAGGGCTACCTCGACGATGCGCGCGCGCGCGGCGTCGAGGCCGTCACCCTCGCCGGCAACGCCGATCCGGCGCAGCGCCTGCTGCCGCCGACCGTGCTGCTGGACCCGGGCGACGATGCGCGGGTGATGCAGGAGGAAATCTTCGGCCCGATCCTGCCGGTGAAGGGCTACCGCACGCTGGACGAGGCGATCGCCTACGTCAACACCCACGACCGCCCGCTGGCGCTATACCCCTTCAGCCGCGACGACGCGAACGTGCGCCGCATCCTGGCGGCCACCCTGGCCGGCGGGGTGAGCATCAACGACACCCTGTTCCACTTCGCGGTCGGCAACCTGCCGTTCGGCGGGGTCGGCCCCAGCGGCATGGGTGCCTACCACGCGCGCGCCGGCTTCGACGCCATGAGCAAGCAGCTGCCCGTGTTCCGCCAATCCGCGCTGACCGCCGGCGACCTGCTCAAGCCCCCGTACGCGAAGGTGCGCTGGCTGCTGGACCGTATCATCCGCTGACGCCGCGCGCCGGGAACCTCGGATGGGACACGGATGAAAATCGCCAGCTGGAACGTCAACTCGCTCAACGTGCGCCTGCCGCAGCTGCAACAGTGGCTGCAGGAGGCCGCGCCGGACGTGGTGGGCCTGCAGGAAACCAAGCTGGAGGACCACCGCTTCCCGGACACGGCGCTGCTGGAGGCCGGCTACCGCAGCGTGTTCCACGGGCAGAAGACCTACAACGGGGTGGCGATCCTGGCGCGCGGGCACGCGCTCGAGGACGTGCAGGTCGGCATCCCGGGCTTTGAGGACGCGCAGGCGCGCGCGATCGCGGCGACGGTGGGCGGCGTGCGCATCGTCAACCTGTACGTGGTCAACGGGCAGGACGTGGGCACCGAGAAATACGCCTACAAATTGCGCTGGCTGGAAGCGGTGCAGAACTGGGTGGCGGACGAACTGCGGCGGCATCCACGGCTGGTGGTACTGGGCGACTTCAACATCGCGCCCGATGCGCGCGACGTGCACGACCCGGCCACCTGGAACGACGATCACATCCTCACCTCGGCGCCGGAACGCGAGGCGCTGCGCCGGCTGCTGGCGCTGGGCCTGCACGACGGCCTGCGCCTGCACCGCGGGGAAGGCGGCATCTTCAGCTGGTGGGACTACCGGCAGGCCGCGTTCCGCCGCAACCTGGGCCTGCGCATCGACCTGACCCTGGTGTCGGACGCGCTGCGCGAGGGCACCGTCGCGGCCGGCATCGACCGCACCCCGCGCACCTGGGAACGCCCCAGCGACCACGCGCCGGCGTTCGTCGTGCTCGGCTGAGCCAGCGGCGGATGCGGGAAACACGAAGGCCCGGCGGACCGGGCCTTCGCGGGACATCCCTGTCACGCCGCGCCGTGGGGGAGGCCGGCGCCGGCAACGGCGTCAGCGCACGCTGCCGCGGCGGAACAGGTTGACGATCGCCAGCAGGATGATCGCGCCGATCAGCGCGGTGATCAGGTAGCCGACCCAGCCGGCGAAGCTCAGGCCGACCATCGGCAGCACGTAGCCGCCGATCACGCCGCCGATGATGCCGACCACGATGTTGAGGATGAT
>JBKBXH010000117.1:0-4952 GCA_046313655.1 Thermomonas sp.
TCAGCCGCGACCACTGACATCACACGGGCCGGGGCGGCGCGGGCATCCGCGCCGCGTGCCGGATTGCCTGCGCTTACTTACGCAGCGCGAAACGCTCGGCGAAGAAGGCATGCATCATCGCGTACGCGCGCCGCGCCGCGCGTGGGTCGTACTTGCAGCCCGGCTTGTCGGCGGTTTCCAGCGCGAAGCAGTGCACCGCGCCGCTGAAGTTGACGAACTGCCAGTCGGCGCCGGCGCGGTCCATCTCCTCCTCGAACGGGACGATCGCGGCCTTCTGGCTTTCATCGGCAGCGCCGTTGAGTACCAGCAGCGGGGTCTTCACCGAGCCCGGCGCGGCCGGCGATTCGGTGTGCAGGCCGCCGTGGAAGGTCACGATCCCAGCCAGCTTGGCGCCGCTGCGCGCCAGCTCCAGCACCGAGGACCCGCCGAAGCAGAAGCCGAAAGCGCCGATCCGGGTGGAATCCAGCGGCACCTTGCCGGCCTGCGCCTTGAACGCGTCCAGCGCGGCCAGCATGCGCGCCCGCATCAGTTCCGGCTTCGGGTACAGCGTCTGCACCTGCGCCAGCGCCTGCTTGTCATCGGCCGGGCGCACGCCCTTGCCGTACATGTCCACCACGAACACCACGTAGTCGCTGCCGGCCTGCTGCTTGGCCTTGTCCAGCGCGGCCGGGGTGACCCCATACCAGTCCGGCACCATCAGCAGGCCCGGGCGCAGCGCATGGCTGGCATCGTCATACACCACGTAGCCACTGAAACGGTCGTTGCCTTGCGTCCATTCCACCGGTTTGGCCTGCATGGCGGCAAACGCGGGGGCGGCGGCGAACAGCAATCCGAGGGCAAGCAGGAAACGGCGCATGGCGAAGGCTCCGGGGGAGGAATGGCCCGGCTACGCTACGCAAACCGCATTCAGGTGGCGTGAATCCGCGCTCGCCGTCCCGCGGCAGCGCAGGCAAGGGACGCGGGCTTACGCGATCCCCATGCCGCGGATGCCGGAAATCGCGTCGGGGTCGAACCCCGCCAGCTGCGCGAAGTGGCGGCCGCGCGCTACGTAGTTGGGATACGCCCCGAAGCTGGGCGCACCGGGTGAGAGCAGGACCACGCCGGATGCCGGCAGCGCAGCGCGCGCCTGCGCCATCGCATCCGCCAGGTCGGTCGCCGCGCCGAGCACGAAACCGGCCTGCGCGGCCACCGGCGCCAGCAGGGCGTGGATGCGCGGGCCGTTCTGGCCCATGGTCACCACCGCACGCGGCGCGCGCACGCGCATCGCCGCGGCGAATTCCTCCCACGGCAGCCCGCGGTCGTGGCCGCCGACCAGCACCGCGACCGGGCGGTCGGCATACACCTCCAGCGCCGCCAGCGTGGCCATCGGGGTGGTGCTGATCGAATCGTTGACGTACAGCAACCCATCGCGCTCGCCCAGCGGCTGCAGGCGATGCGGCAGCGGCTGGAACGCCGCCGCCTGCGGCGCCAGCACCGCCGCGTCCAGCCCGAAGGCGTCCAGCGCGGCGAGCACCGCGCACAGGTTGCTGCGGTTGTGGCGGCCCGGCAGCGGCAGGCGCGCGGTGTCCATCACCAGCGCATCGCCGCGGTACAGCGCATTCCCGCGCAGGTGCCAGCCGCGCGCATCGCCATACCAGTGGATCTCGCTGTCGGGCAGCGCCAGGGTGGCCAGCAGCGGGTCGGCGGCGTTGAGCACGGCGATCCGCGGGCGCGCCTGCGTCACCAGCGCGAGCTTGTCGGCGATGTAGCGTTCCTGCCCGCCGTGCCAGTCCAGATGCTCGGGATGCAGGTTGGTGACGATGGCGACCTGCGGGCGCGCGCCGGACGCCGCCACGTCGCGGGTCTGGTAGCTGGACAGCTCGATCGCCCAGGCCTCGGCCTGTGCGTCCAGCAGCTCCAGCAGCGGCAGGCCGATGTTGCCGGCCAGCGCGGTGCGCAGCCCGGCGGCGCGCAGCAGGTGCGCCAGCAGCGCGCTGGTAGTGCTCTTGCCCTTGGTGCCGGTGACGCATAGCGCGTTGGCGATCACGCCGTCGGCGTCCGCGCGCTCGGCGAACCACAGCGCGGTGCCGCCGAGGAAGCGGGTGCCCTGCTGCGCGGCGAACGTGGCCTCGGGCCGGTACGGGCTGATCCCGGGCGACTTCACCACCACCTCGAACGCGGCCAGGCGCGCGCCGCCGGCCTCGGTCTCGACCGCCAGCCGCGGATCGCCCAGGGCCGCGGCCTGCGCGGCCTCGGCGGGGTCGCAGAACAGGGTCAACGCCTGCGCGGGCAGGCGCGCGCGCAGCGCGTGGTAGGCGGCGCGACCTTCATGGCCCCAGCCCCATAGCGCGACCCGGCGTCCGGCCAGGTCAGCGATGCGCAGCGGCTCAGGCAGCGAAGCGGGCACGCAGGCGCTCCCACAGCGCGGGCGGGATGCGGTGCTCTCCGGCCGGCACCAGCAGCGGCTCGATGGCCAACTCGGCCGCGTCCAGCTGCGGCAGGATCTCGCGCGCGAACCGGCGCACCACTGCGTCCTCGCGCCATTCCGGGCGCTGCGCCAGGGCCGCCATCGCCGCGCGCGACTCGCGCCCCTCGCCCACGCACTCGAACGGCTTGTGGTCCTGGTACTCCAGCAGCGCGTCGAAGCCCGGGACCTGCGCCGGATCGTCCAGCAGGTTGCGGCCGATGATGCCCACCAGCCGCAGCTTGGGCATGAACGGCGCCAGCGCGAGGAATACGAAATGGCACTTCGGGCAGACCCCGCACCAGCGGCTGGTGGGGCGCTCGCCAAGGATGTGGAAGTTGCGGTTGCAGCTGGAGAAATGCGCGTCGTAGTGGTCGGTCCTGGCGAACTGGCGCGCCACCGCCAGCTCGCTCAGCGGGCGCAGCAGCGAGTAGTAGCGCAGGTCGGCGGCCACGTGCGTCTGCAGGTAATCACCGAACGCCGATTCGAACGCCCAGCCCTTCGACCACTGGTGGTTGACCTCGCCGGTGCCGGGGATCAGCGAGCCGTAGCTGGCCGAGCGCTCGTTGGAGAACACCACCTGGTCCACGCCCAGCACCACCGCGGCGAACGCGAGGATGGCCGAGTTCACCGCGGTCACCGGGATGTGCCCGTTCCACGCGCCCTGGCGGTTGAAGTCGAACAGCTGCGGCGCAAGCTGGCGGCCGATGTTGAGGGTGGGCAGCCCGGTATGCGCGGCGCAGGCGGCGATCAGCTGCGAGCCGCCGATCCAGGCCACCGTCTGCGCCACGCCCTCGGCGCGCAGCGCCTCGATGCTGACCAGCGAATCCTTGCCGCCGCCGATGGCGACCAGCGCGTGCGGGCGCAGGCCGAGTGCAGGCGCAAAGCCCCTCTCCCCCCGGGAGAGGGGTTGGGGTGAGGGTACGGCTTGCGAAGATGCAGCATCAGCCGCCGAACCCTCTCCCCCAGCCCCTCTCCCGGAGGGAGAGGGGCGCATGGCGGGAAAGCGGATGCGTTCGCGCAGGTCCAGCCCGTTGCGGTAGGCGAACTCGCCGAGGCCGTTGCGGTACACGCTTTCCAGCAGCGCGGCGGTGTCCGCGTCGATCGGCTCGCCCTCGATGCGGATCTCGCCCGGGACCGCCGCCTTGTAGTAGCTGACGCCGGCGATCAGGTGCAGCAGGCGCAGGGCGCGCGCGGCCGCGGCGGCGCGCGGCGCATCCAGCGCGAACGGCGTGCCCGGCAAGGTGATGGTCTCGACCAGCGCGGGGCCGTCGTCGAAGGCGTAGGCCAGGCGCGCGATGCCGCTCTGCGCATCGAACTCGCAGTGCAGGAAGCGGAAGACGCGGATGGCGTCGCGGTTGAAGGTCCAGTCGGTCATGGCAATCCGGGAAGAAGCGGCGCGCCGGCGTCCCCGCCATCGCCGGCAAGGATGGCCTCGCCCGGCAGCGCGCGCAGATTGTAGGCACTGGCCATCGCGAAGCCGTAGGCACCGGCGTCCGCGACCAGCATCACGTCGCCCGGCGCGGTGGCGGCGGGCAGCTTGACGCGGTGGCCGAACACGTCGCTGGACTCGCAGATCGGGCCGACCACGTCGAAATCGTGGCGGGCCGCATCGTCCAGCCGCGACAGGTTGTGGATGTCGTGCCAGGCGTCGTACAGCGCGGGCCGGATCAGCGCGTTCATGCCGGCATCCAGCCCCACCCGGCGCACGCCGTCCTTCTCCACCACCTGGGTGGCGCGCGCCAGCTGCACGCCGGCCTCCGCCACCAGGAAGCGGCCCGGCTCGATCGCCAGCTTGAACGCCGGGTGCACCGCCTTGACCGCGGCCAGCCCCGCGCCCCAGGCGTCGAGGTCGAGCGGCTCGTCGTCGTCGCTGTAGGGGATCGGCAACCCGCCGCCGATGTCCAGCACGTCCACGCTGCCGATCCGGCGCGCGAAACCGGCCAGCTCGTCCACCACCTGCTGCCAGTGGCCGACGGTCTCGATCCCACTGCCCAGGTGCGCGTGCAGGCCGGTGATGTGCACGTCCAGCGCGCGCGCCGCGTCCACGAACTCGTCCACCCGCTGCGCCGACAGCCCGAACTTGGCCTCCTTGCCGCCGGTGTTCACCTTGGCGTGGTGGCCGTCGCCGTGGCCGAGGTCGATGCGCAGCCACAGCGCCCGCCCGCGGAACACCTCCGGCCAGCGCCGCAGCAGCTCCACGTTGTCCACGGTGACGGTGACCCCGCGCGCCAGCGCCGCCGCGTATTCGTCGATCGGGGCGAAGCTGGGCGTGAACAGCACCCGCTGTGGATCGACGTCGGGCAGCGCCGCGAACACGCGCTCCATCTCGCCCAGCGACACGCATTCCAGCCCGAAGCCCTCGCCCGCCAGCGCGCGCAGGATGTCGGCATGCGGGCGGGTGGTGACAAACAGCTTCATCCAGGGCGGCAGCGTGGCCCAGTGCTGCCCCAGCATGTCCAGCAGCTGCGCGCGGTGCTCGCCCTGCGCCAGCTCGTCCAGCGCGTCC
>JBKBXH010000118.1:0-4939 GCA_046313655.1 Thermomonas sp.
GCCACGCCGGCCGCGCCGATCGCCAGCTGGTTGGCCTGGCGCGCGTTGTCGGCGTTCTGCTTGACGGTGGAGGTGAGCTCTTCCATCGACGAGGCGGTTTCCTCCAGCGAGGCCGCCTGCTGCTCGGTGCGCATCGACAGGTCGGCGTTGCCGGCCGCGATCTCGCCGGCGGCGGCGCTGATCGCCGCCACCGCGTCGCGGATCTCGCCGACCATCGCGGAGAGCCGGGCCACGGTGTGGTTGGCGCTGTCGGCCATGCGTCCGAACGCGCCCTGCAGCCGCGCCTGCACCTGCCGGGTGAGGTCGCCGTCGGCCAGCGCCTGCAGCACCTGCTGGATTTCCGCGATCGCCGCGTCCAGCCCGTCCAGCATGGCGTTGAGGTTGCGCGCCAGCTGCAGGTGGAAGCCGCGCTTGCCGGCCTCGTCGATGCGGCGGTCGAGCTCGCCGCGCACCGCGCCCTCCACCACCTGCGCAATCTCGCGCTCGATCGCCAGGTCGGCGGTGCGGTCCTTCCACTCGAATACGTGGCCGATCGCGCGCCCGCCGTCGTCCAGCACCGGGGTGATGCCCACGTCGAAGGTGTATGGCCCCAGCACCAGGGTCTCCGCATGCGGCGCGCGCAGCGCCGGCAGCAGGCCGCGCCAGTGCGACGGATCGGGATGGAACCCGGTGACATCGGCCCCCGCCACCTGGGCGACGCGGAAGCCGGGCAGGCTGTCCGCCAGCACCGGCGCGGCCGCCGCGAACCCCTCGCGCAGGGCGCGGTTGGCGAACACCACGGTGCCCTCGGCATCGGCCAGCAGGATGTTGGTGGCCGCCACGTCCAGCGCCTCCGAGATGCGGCGGGTGCGGGCACCCTCGCGGCGCATGTCCTCGACCTGGAACCCCAGCCGGATCTGCATGCCCTTGATGCCCTGCAGGACGCGCCCGATCTCGTCGTTGCGCGCCACGTCGATCTGGCCGGTGAACACGTCGCTGGCCATCTCCCGCAGCGCGCGCCGGGCGGCATTGCTGCGCCCCACCACGTCGCGCGACAGCCACCAGGCCGAGTACAGCGCGAACGCCAGGCCCGCCGCCAGCAGCCCCAGGTCGGTACCGGAGCCGCCGCCCTGCCGCCACAGCAGCAGGCCGGCCAGGCCCGGGCCGAACAGCGCCAGCAGGAACAGGCGCACGGTCAGGTTCAGCTTCCACAGCGGGTTCCAACGCTCCCAGAACGGCACCTGCACCACCCGGCCGTTGCGGATCTGCACGTGCTTCAGGCGGCCCGCGCGCAGGGCGGCGTAATCGCGCTCGGCCTCGGCCACCTGCTCGCGGCTGGGCTTGCGCCGCACCGACATATAGCCGGTGGCCTTGCCGTCGGCATCCAGCAGCGGGGTGACGTGCGCCTGCACCCAGTAGTGGTCGCCGTTCTTGCAGCGGTTCTTGACCATGCCCACCCACGGCAGGCCGCGCTTGAGGTGGCTCCACAGGTCCGCGAACGCCTCCGGCGGCATGTCCGGATGGCGGATGACGTTGTGCGGCTGGCCGATCAGCTCGGCCTCGGTATAGCCGCTGATCTCGCAGAAATAAGGATTTGCAAAGGTGATGACGCCGCGCAGGTCGGTGCGCGAGACGATCGACTCGCCGTCACGCAGCAGGACCTCGCGCCCGGTGACCGGGCGATTGCGCAGCGCGGTGCGCGGCAGCGAGTGCGCGGGACCGGGGGGGGCCTCCCGGGGGGTGGACTCACGCATCTCAACTCCTTGGGCGACGGACGCAGGGGGACGCAGGGGAACGCGGGCGGTATCGGCCGGCGGCGCGCCGACTTTAGCCGGGACGGGTAAAATGACGGCATGCCATCCCCCTCGTTCGGCCAACGCCTGCAGCGCCTGTTCCTGACCGGCCTGCTCACCCTGCTGCCGCTCTGGCTGACCTGGGCGGTCCTGAAATTCGTGTTCGGCCTGCTGGGCAGCCTCAGCAAGCCGCTGGTGGAACCGGGCCTGCAGGGCATCGCCGCGGGCAATCCGCGCGCCTTCGGCTGGCTGGTGGAGCCCTGGGTGCAGAACGGGATCGCGCTGGTGGCCACGGTCGCCTGCATCCTGCTGGCCGGCTGGCTGGCGCGCCGGGTGGTGGGCCAGCGCCTGCTGCGCTGGATGGAGGCGCTGGTGGCGCGCATCCCGCTGGCCAATACCGTGTACGGCAGCGCGCGCAAGCTGCTGGACATCCTGCAGACCAAGCCGGACGGCACCCAGCGGGTGGTGCTGGTGGACTTCCCGCACAACCAGATGAAGTCGATCGGCTTCGTCACCCGGGTCATGCGCGAGCAGGGCACCGGCCGCGAGCTGGCGGCGGTGTACGTGCCGACCACCCCCAACCCGACCTCCGGCTACCTGGAGATCGTGCCGGTGGAGAAAATCACCCCCACCGACTGGACGGTGGACCAGGCGATGGGCTTCATCATCAGCGGCGGCGCGGTGGCACCCGAGCACATCCCGTTCACTCCGCCCGGGCAGGCGTCCTGATCCCCATGCGCCAGCTCGACGACCGCGCGGTGCGGCTGTTCATCGTGCTGGCCGCGTTCTTCTGCGCCAACGCGGTGCTGGCCGAGTTCATCGGGGTCAAGATCTTCTCGCTGGAAGGCACCCTCGGGATCGCCCCGGTGCATTGGCGGCTGCTGGGCGAAGGCGGCACCCTGGACTTCACCGCCGGCACCGTGATCTGGCCGATCGTGTTCATCATGACCGACACGATCAACGAGTACTTCGGCAAGCGCGGGGTGCGCCTGATCAGCTGGCTGGCGGCGGGCCTGGTGGCCTACGCCTTCCTGTTCGCCTACATCGCCATCCAGCTCGCGCCGGCCAGCTGGTGGGTGGGCAGCGCCCAGAACCAGGGCGTGCCGGACTACCAGTCCGCGTTCTCCGCGATCTTCGGCCAGGGCATGTGGATCACGGTCGGCTCGCTGGTGGCCTTCCTGATCGGCCAGCTGGTGGACATCCATGCCTTCCACCACATCCGCCGCCGCACCGGCGAGCGCCACGCCTGGCTGCGCGCCACCGGCTCCACCGCGGTATCGCAGCTGGTGGACAGTTTCGTGGTGCTCTACATCGCCTTCGTGCTGGGCCCGCAGCACTGGCCGACCTCGCTGTTCCTGGCGGTGGCCTCGCTGAACTACGCCTACAAGATGCTGGCGGCGGTGGCGCTGATCCCGCTGCTGTACCTGGCCCGCGCCGGCATCCACCGCTACCTCGGCGAGGCGCGCGCGCAGGCGCTGATCCGCCGCGCCGCCGCCGATCCGGCGCAGCCGCCGCACACCTTCCCGCTGGACTGACCGCTTCCCGGCTTCACCCGGCCGCGGCATCCGGATACGCGACGATGCGGTCGCGCCCCTGCTGCTTGGCGCGGTAGAGCGCTGCATCCGCGCCGCGCATCAGGGCCTCCGCCGAGGCGCCGGGCTCGACATGCACGCCGATGCTGATGGTCACCTCGCCGGGTGCGGCCGCCGCGTGCAGGGCCTGCGCCTTGACTGCGGCCTGGATGCGCCGGGCCACGTCCGGCGCCGCGCACGCGGCCTCCCCGTGCAGCAGGATGGTGAACTCGTCGCCACCGAAACGCTCGAACAGGTCGTCCGCCCGCAGCTGCGCGCGCACCACCTCCGCCAACCGGCGCAGGGCCTCGTCGCCGGTAGCGTGACCATGGGCGTCGTTGATGGCCTTGAAGTGGTCGATGTCGAAATGGATCGCGGCCTCCGGCGCCGCCTGGCGGCGATCGCGCGCCAGCAGCAGGGCATCCTCGATCCCGCGCCGGTTCAGTGCGCCGGTCAGTGGATCGGTCATCGCGCTGCGGCGCAGGCCCTCGGCGGCGCGGAAGCTGACCAGCATCAGCATGCAGAAATTGAGCATGAACCACAGTGAGACATCCACGTTCACCCAGCTGTCGCTGAAGCCGAACCGGCCCTGCCACCAGCCGGGCAGCACGCTGCCGTACAGCAGCGCCAGGCCGGCGCAACAGGCCAGCATCAGCCGCGCCGGCAGGCGTTCCGGCGGCTGCCGCAGCACCAGCAGGTGGCGGGTCATCAGCGCGAAGGCCACCAGCTCCACCGCGGTCAGCGCCACCGTCTGCGCATTGCGGCTGCTCCAACCCAGCCAGGCCACCAGCGAGGCCAGCGCCGCCGCAGGCAGGAAGGCGCGCTCCCAGAGGCGCAATGGGCGCTGCTGCACGAAGCCGATCACCGCCCACGCCAGCCCCGCCAGCGCCACGCAGGCCAGCAGCACGCCGGCATTGACCACCTGGGCCGCGAAATACGGGTGCCCGCCGTGGGCCAGCAGCGGGCCGATCACGTCCAGCATCGCCGTGCCCAGGGTGTACAGGAAATACATCGCGCCCCAGGCCGCCACCCCGCGCACCCCGCGCGAGAGCCGGCCGGCGTAGGCGAACAGCACCAGCAGCACCACCGCCAGCACCAGGTCGATCAACAGCGCCTGGTATACCCCGTCCGCCACTGGCTCCATGCCCCGCCCTCCCCTCGGCTTCCTGCGGATAGGCTAGCGCGCGGCCGCGATTTCCGCCGCATTGCCCGCACCCCGCCGCGGCGCGACAATAGCCGGATGATCGATGCGTCCCGCTATCCCCTGCTGTCGCGGATCGACAGCCCCGCCGACCTGCGCCAGCTGCCGGAGGCCGAGCTGCGCGCGGTGGCCGACGAGCTGCGCGCCTACCTGATCGAATCGGTGGGCAAGTCGGGCGGCCATTTCGGCGCCGGACTGGGGGTGGTGGAGCTGACCACCGTCCTGCACTACCTGTACGACACCCCTGACGACCGCCTGGTGTGGGATGTCGGCCACCAGTGCTATCCGCACAAGATCCTCACCGGCCGCCGCGACCGCATCCACACGGTCAAGCAGAAGGACGGGGTGGCGCCGTTCCCCAAGCGCGAGGAATCCGAATACGACGCCTTCGGCGT
>JBKBXH010000119.1:0-4900 GCA_046313655.1 Thermomonas sp.
CACCAGATCGCCCAGGGTCAGCCCCAGGCGCACCGGCAGGCGGCCCTGCAGCGGCTGCACGATGTCGCGGCGGAAGTAATCCACGTCGGCGTCCGATTTCACCTGCGGGTCGCCGAACACCAGCACCTGCGCGTCCGCCCCGGCCAGCGCCGCCGGCGCGCGGCGATACTCGATGCAGCCCGAGCCTCGCCAGCTATCCACGGCGGGCAGCGCCTGCGGGGCTTCCACCACCACCGGGACGCAGGCGGGCCGGTCGCTACCGGCCTGCACGGCCGCGGCGGAAGGAAGGGCCGCCGCCAGCGGCAGCAGGCAACACAGCAGGAGGCTCTTGCGCATGGCCCATTATGCGCAGGCCGCCGACGCCCGGCCAGCCGCGCCGCTGCACGGTGCCACCACCGCTGCAGCCACGCCCGCCCTGCCCTCGAATGCCGGCATGGGGATGCATCGGGAGGCATGGCGCAGGCGCGCCCGCTTGGCGTGGCTGGCCGCGTTCGCGCTGCTGGCGCTGCTGGGCTGCGCGTTCTCCAGCGCGGCGGCCACGCCGGCGGCGCTGCGGCTGGCACCAGGTGACTCCAGCTTCCCGCTTTCGCCCAGCCTGACTTACTGGCACGACACCCAGGCCAGCGCCGGGGTGGAGCAGGCCTTCCGCCGCGCCGAGGCCGGCGCGTTCGCACCGCTGCCGGGCGGCAACCCCGCGTTCGGCTTCCAGAGCGGCGCCTACTGGTTCTACCTGCCGATCGAGAACGAGCAGCCCGACGAGACCCGCTGGCTGCTGGTGCAGGAATACGCGCTCAGCGACAGCCTCGACCTGTACCTGCGCTATCCCGACGGCCACATCGAGCACCAGTCGGGCGGCGACCACGCCCCGTTCGAGGACCGCTTCGTGCGCTACCGGCACCCGAACTTCCGGGTGGACCTGCCGGCCGGGCAGCGGGTGGAACTGCTGCTGCGGGTGCAGAGCGAGAGCTCGATGCAGGTGCCGCTGGTGCTGTATTCGCCCAAGGCCTTCGCCGAGCTGATGCGCGACGCGCAGTTCTCCAACGGGCTGTACTACGGCATCGTACTGGCGCTGCTCTGCTACAACCTGGTGCTGTGGCTGACCCTGCGCGACGCCAGCTACTTCTGGTACCTGCTGCATACCGCCGCGTTCGGGCTGGTGCTGTTCACCCTCAACGGCTACGGCTTCGAGTACCTGTGGTCGAACTCGGCCTGGCTGGCGGATGCGGCGGTGCCGCTGTCGATCTGCCTGGCGCTGATCGGGATGCAGCTGTTCTCGCGCAGCTTCCTCGACCTGCCGCAGCGCTGGCCCGCCGGCAACGTGGCCTGCCTGTGCCTGGTCGGCTTCTTCGCCCTGCTCGGGCTGGCGTCGCTGTGGCTACCCTACAGCGTGGCCACCCCGATCGCCTCGCGCGCGGTGCTGGTGGGCGTGATCTGGATCATCACCGCCTCGCTGGTGATGATCTACCGCGGCTACCGCCCGGCGCGGCTGTTCCTGCTGGCGTGGGCGCTGTTCCTCACCGGCACCACCGCGTTCACCCTGCTCGCCTTCGGCATCCTGCCGCAGAACTTCTGGACCCAGAACGGTGTGCAGGTAGGCTCGGCGCTGGAACTGCTGCTGCTCTCGCTGGCGCTGGGCAACCGCTACGCCAGCCTGCGCGAGGAGAACATCCGGATCGTGCAGGAAACCAACGAGAAGCTGGAGCGCGGGCTGATCGACCGCACCCGCGAACTGCGCACCACCATGGCCCAGCTGGGCGAGGCCAACGTGCAGCTGCGCGAGTACAGCCGGCGCGACCCGCTCACCGGCGCGTTCAACCGCCGCCACTTCCACGAGGCCCTGCGCGAGGCGATGCAGGCGCGCGGCACCGGCGGCAAGCCGCTGGCGCTGCTGCTACTGGACCTGGACCACTTCAAGCAGATCAACGACGTATACGGCCACCTGGCCGGCGACGACTGCCTGAACGCGGTGGCACGCTGCCTGGAGGAGGTCGCGCAGGCGCGCGGCGGGCTGGCGGCGCGCTTCGGCGGCGAGGAGTTCGTGCTGGTGCTGCCGGGCGCCGACGCGCAGGCCGCGCTGCAGGCAGCGGAAGCGGTGCGCCTGCGCATCCAGCAGCAGCCCGTGGCCAGCCAGGGCCACAGCATCAGGCTCAGCGCCAGCATCGGGGTGCATACCATCGATGGCGGCCAGACCGTGTCGCCGGAGGATGCGATCCGGTTGGCGGACGAGGCGCTGTACCGCGCCAAGCGCGAGGGCCGCAACTGCGTGCGGCATTCGATCAGCGTCGCCTGATCCGCCGCGCGGCCGTCAGCTTGCCCGCGCGGCGAGCACGCGCCGGGCATCGTCCAGCCCCAGCCCGCGCGCGCGCAGCAGCACCAGCAGGTGATACAGCAGGTCCGATGCCTCGCCCAGCAGCGCCTCGTCGTCCTGCGCCACCGCGGCCAGCGCGGTTTCTACGCCTTCCTCGCCCACCTTCTGCGCGATCCGGCGGATGCCGGCCTCGAACAGCCGGGTGGTGTAGCTGCCCTCCGGGCGCTCCTGCGCGCGGCGGGCGATAAGGGCATCCAGCGCGGACAGCACGTCGCTCGGCGCTTCCGGGAAACAGCTGGCGCGCCCGAGGTGGCAGGTCGGGCCGTGCGGACGCGCCTGCACCAGCAGGGTATCGGCATCGCAATCGGCGGCGAGTGACACCAGCGACAGCACATGGCCGGAGGACTCGCCCTTGATCCACAGGCGCTGCTTGCTGCGGCTGTAGAACGTCACCCGGCCGCTGGCCAGCGTGGCCTGCAATGCCGCACGGTCCATGTAGCCCAGCATCAGCACGCGCAGGGTGTCGGCGTCCTGCACGATCGCCGGCAGCAGGCCACCCTGCTTGTCCCAGGCCAGTGCCTCGATGTCCAGCGTGGTCGTCGTGGTCATACTCACAGGCGCACCTCGATCCCCTGCCTGCGCAGGAATTGCTTGAGCGCGGGGATCTCCACCGCGCCGGAATGGAACACGCTGGCCGCCAGCGCGGCATCCACGTCCGCCTCGCGGAAGGCCTGTGCGAAATGCACGGGCTCACCGGCCCCGCCGGAGGCCACCAGCGGCACGTGGCAGACGGCGCGCGCCGCCTTGAGCTGCGCGATGTCGTAGCCGGCGCGCACGCCATCGCTGCCCATGCAGTTGAGCACGATCTCACCGGCGCCCAGCCGCTGCGCTTCCTCGATCCAGTCCAGGGTGCGCTTGCCCGGCGTGCGCATCGCCTCGGGGCTGCCGGTATGGCTGCGCACGCGCCATTCGCCGTCGGCCTCGCGCACCGAATCAATGCCGACCACCACGCACTGCACGCCGAAGGCGTCGGCCAGTTCGGCGATCAGCGCCGGCCGCTCCAGCGCCGGGGTGTTGACGGAAATCTTGTCGGCGCCGGCATGCAGCACCGCGCGCGCATCCTCCACGCCGCGGATGCCGCCGGCGACGCAGAACGGGATGTCGATCAGCCGCGCCACCCGCTCCACCCAGCCGCGGTCCACGCTGCGGCCTTCCGGGCTGGCGGCGATGTCGTAGAACACCAGCTCGTCGGCACCGGCGTCGCGGTAGCGCAGCGCCAGCTCGACGATATCGCCCATGTCCACGTGGTCGCGGAAGCGCACGCCCTTGACCACGCGGCCGTCGCGCACGTCCAGGCAGGGAATGAGGCGGCGGCTCAGCATGCCAGCGCCTCCGCCAGCGACAGCCGCCCGTCCAGCAGCGTCTTGCCCAGCACCGCGCCGGCGCAGCCAGCGGCGCGCGCCGCGACCACGTCGGCGGCATCTCGCATTCCGCCGCTGGCCTGCACCTGCACACCGGGGTGGGCCACGCCCAGGCGCCGGTAGAGGTCGAGGTTCGGCCCGGCCAGCATGCCGTCGCGGGCGATGTCGGTGCACAGCAGGTGCACCAGCCCGGCGTCCGCATAGCGCGCCAGCAGGCCCTCCAGCGTCTCGGCGGCGACCTCGGTCCAGCCGTGCACCGGCAGGCGCCACGTGCCCGTCTCGTCCTGCCGCGCGTCCAGCGCGACGGTGATTCGCTCGCTACCGAACGTGGCCAGCCAGCCCATCACGGTATCGGGCGCGGTCACCGCCAGCGAACCCACCACCACGCGCCCTGCGCCGGCCTCCAGCAGCGCCGCCACATCATGCTCGCTGCGCACGCCGCCGCCGGTCTGCACCTGCAACCCGGTGTGCGTGCACAGGTCGCGCAGCAGCGGCTGCAGGGCGTAGCCGCCGGCCTTGGCGGCGTCCAGGTCGACCAGGTGCAGCCACGCCGCCCCGGCGTCGGCGTAGCGCCGCGCGAACGCCAGCGGGTCGTCGCCGTAGCGGGTTTCGTCCGCGTAGTCGCCCTGGCGCAGGCGCACCACCTTGCCGGCGCGGATGTCGAGGGCGGGATAGACGGTGAAGCTCATGCGGGGGTCCAGCGCAGGAAGTTGTCGAGCAGGCGCGCGCCGCTGGCCGCGGAACGCTCGGGGTGGAACTGGGCGCCGGCGACGGTGCCACGCGCGACCATGGCGGCGAAACGCTCGCCGTGAGTGCACGCGGCGATGCAATCGCCGATCACCGGCGCCGCGTAGCCGTGCACGAAATAGGCGCTGGCACCCGCCGCGATGCCGTCCAGCAGCGGCGAGGCCGCGACCGGCTCCAGCGTGTTCCAGCCCATGTGCGGCACGCGCAGGCCGGGGCCAGCCTGCAGCTTTCGCACGCGGCCGGGCAACAGGCCGAGGCAGGCCACGTCGCCCTCCTCGGAGCCTTCGAACAGCAGCTGCATGCCGAGGCAGATGCCCAGCAGCGGCGCCTCCAGCCGCGGCAGCACGTCGACGAAGCCGCGTTCGCGCAGCAGCGCCATCGCGGGTGCTGCCGCACCGACGCCCGGCAGCAGCACGCGCGGCAT